>DASYMB010000266.1:0-6103 GCA_036009285.1 Pyrinomonadaceae bacterium
CTCGATAGTTTCTCTATTGAAGAGTTGAAGTGACGAAAATTTTCGAGTGGCCCAAAGTCAAACTAATTTAGAATCCACCAGTAAGACGAACATGCCGGAATCTTTGCCGAGACTTAAGGTCACTTCTACCGTTATGAAGCAGGTGGACAGTCTTGGCTGGGCGGCGGGCTTCTCGCTTAAGTCTTACGGTGTGCGAATCGGCATTCGCTCAAACGATCCCGCGGCGCTGGCTCGAGTTTGCGAGCACCTTCCCAGCGAATGGGAAAGCTTGTCGTCGTCCGTAGTCGATCGCATTTATTCGATCCTCGTCGGCGGCAAAGGACAGCCTGCACGCGTGCGACGCCTCAATCATCTTTACGGGGACCATCTGCGACTCGCTCGCTCGTTTGATCTGGACAGCGTGTTTGAAACGTTCGAGTCTGACCTTAGACTATTCGTCGCGGAGTTGGCCACGCATCGCGTTTTTGTTCATGCCGGCGTTGTTGGTTGGAAAGGGCAGGCGATCATCATCCCCGGGCGCAGCTATAGCGGTAAATCGACGCTGGTCGCGGCGCTGGTGCGCGCCGGCGCTACCTACTACTCCGACGAGTATGCGGTTTTGGACGCTCGCGGCCGGGTCCATCCATTCTCCAAGCCACTCGAGCTTCGCGAAGAAGGGGAATTTGGACAAACAAAGATCACGGCCGCTGAACTCGGTGGCCATTCAGGAACGAAACCGCTGCCGGTGGGCCTGGTCCTGATGACGCAGTTCAAGAGCGGCGCCCAATGGCGACCACGAAAACTCACCGCGGGCAAAGCAGTGTTGGAAATGCTCTTCAACACCGTCTCGGCGCGACGAAGTCCGGAAAAGGCGCTCGCGACGCTCGAACGCGTGACCACGCAAGCGGAGGTGCTCAAAGGCGTCAGAGGTAACGCTTCTGAAGTTGCGCCCGCAGTTTTAAGAAGAGTGGAAGAAAAACTTCGACTGCAGACCTGAAATTTCTCGCCTTACGCTTTCACCCTGATGTCCACGAAATCTAGAGACGCCTTGCGCAAAGGCAGCCTGGTCGCTCAGGTCCTGGCCGGATCGTGGCGCAGTGCCGGCCTTCCGGATCTCGAGATCTCGGAGACTGAGTTGGATGCGGTCACTCCGTTGCTTTACGACTCCGGAACCGCTGCCCTCGGCTGGCATCGCGTTAGTAAGACGCAACTGAAAACCTGTTCGTCAGCGGAGGTGCTACACCAGGCATATCGCCTGCAATCACTGCAGTCGGAAATTCACGCGCAAAAGATCGAGAAAGTTTTTCGACTGCTGCGGCAAGCGCAGGTGGAAGCAGTGTTAGCCAAAGGTTGGGCCACCGCGGGTATGTATACGGACCGCGCGCTGCGACCCTACGGCGACATCGACATCTCCGTTCATCCCCGAGACTTCAAACGTGCCGAAGAGGTTCTGAGTGTTCCCGAGGCAAATGATTGCTGGGTCGATCTGCACCAGCATTTTTCCGAGATCGATGAAAGGTCAGTTGCGGAACTCTTCGCACGCTCGCGAACAGCCGATCTCGGCGGCGAGCAAATTCGCCTGTTAGGCTTTGAAGATCAGCTCGCCCTTTCCTGTATTCATCTTTTGAAACACGGAGCCTGGCGTCCCTTGTGGCTCTGTGACGTAGGCGTCATGATCGAGTCGCTGCCCGCAAACTTTGATTGGGAGATTTGCCTCGGAAATAACCCGACGCGCGCAAACTGGATCATTTGCGCGATTGGTCTTGCAAAGCGGCTGCTTCGTGCCGACACCGAAGGCTTGCCCGCGAAAATGGACGTGCCGCTTCCCGAGTGGCTGCTCGAAAACGTGCTCAGGCAGTGGGAACGGCCATTTGCTATTCATCAGCCGCCGATGAGCCATCCAGTGCCAATAGCCGATCTGCTGCGGCACCCGTCCGGCTTAATCGGAGGCCTGCGCCAGCGTTGGCCCAATGCGATAATCGCGACCATCAGTGTCAACGGGGAATTCAACAATCTGCCGCGATTGCCGTATCAAATGGCTAACTGCCTTTCGCGCATAGGTCGACTATTACTACACTCGCTACTAAACTCGCCAACTGAATTGCGGGAACATTGACGCTAAACGAAGTGAACGACCCGATCATTTTAAGTCTGGAGACGGCCACGCGCGGTGGCGGTGTTTTCCTGGGCCAGAGAAACGAGCGGTTAGCTGCACGTAACGGCAATCCTGAAGTTTCCCAGTCAGCCAGTCTGTTGAGCGATATCAATGACTGTCTGGTTGAAGCTCGTCTGTCGCTGGACGATGTGGATCTTTTTGCGTGCGCTTCAGGTCCGGGCAGCTTCACGGGTCTGCGAATAGGCATCGCCACCTTGAAGGCTTTGGCGGCATCGTTACAAAAACCCTGCGTTGGCATTCCAACGCTCCAGGCAGTAGCTCACGTCGCTGGGCCTTCGCGTGCAACCGTGGCACTGTTGCCGGCGGGGCGCGGCGAAGTCTTTGCGCAGATGTTTTCCATGTCGGCCGACGGCAGTGTAGTTGCGCTCGATACGCCCGGCCACTTGTCACCGCAGAAAATGGTTGAGCGCTACGCGCGGTTCAGGAATCTCACGTGGGCAGGCAGCGGCGCGCACTCCCAGCGCGACTTTCTCAAGCTGTATGCGCAACAAAACGAAATTGTTTTCGCAGAACATTCGCGCGAGGAAAACGCTGGATCAATGAAGCCTGGCGGTAGCGTCTGGAAGCTGGCGCCACTGGAAAGTAATCTCGCGAAGCATGTAGCCACCCTGGCGCTACAACTTTTTGAAACTGACCAGTTACAATCGCCGCATTCGCTTAGCGCTATCTACGTGAGACCTTCGGACGCGGAACTAAACCTTCAATGTCGTTAACAGCGCAGTCCCTCGCAGCCGTCGGCCAGGAAATTTCGATAACCGTAATGACTGAGCACGACTTGCTGGAGGTAGTTGAGATCGAAGAGAGCTCAGGGCTCAGTCGTTGGGGGTGGGCCGCATACTACGCCGAGCTTCAGGGAGGCAACAAACATCTGATGCTGGTGGCGCGCGTGGCTGACCAGAAGCGAGGTTGGCCCGGTCTGGCCGGGTATATCGTCGGCCGCCTGGGCGCCGACGAGTTGCACATCAACAACGTGGCGGTACGCGAGAGTTATCGCCGCCGAGGCGTTGGGCGCGCATTATTGAATCTTATTTTAGAGGAAGGAAAACGCTGCAAAATTCCTTGTGCGTTTCTGGAGTTGCGGGCCGGAAACTCCGCCGCGCTTGCTCTTTACGAAGAGTGTGGCTTCCGCGTGACCGCCCGGCGCAGTAGATATTATTCGGACCCGCTCGAGGACGCGCTGGTTATGATTACTCAACTCGGCGATACGGGGATTTAGACGGGGGGGCTGGCGCGCGACCCTTAGGAAGGACGTCGCCGGAGCCCTTGGTCACGCCCCTTCCTAAACGCTCGGGCCACTGCCCGTCTAAATGAAACGCTTGATCCGCCGCGATAATTGGGCTACCATTTTTTCGTGTCCGAACATTCCCAGGGAGGTTTTGTCTAACGCCTCCTCAAATCAATCTTGCCGGTCCCATCGTCTGAAAGGAGACATGCTCGAAAATGGACATTACAACTGCGGATTTGCTTAAGGAAGAGCTGATGAATCGAGATCCTGAGTTCCGGGAATTAGCCCGTGAACACACTCGCTATGAGGAACGACTAAGTGAACTTACAGCCCTGGCTTATCCGAGCGATGAAGAACAACTTGAAGAGGTTACTCTGAAGAAAAAGAAATTAGCGCTCAAAGATCAAATGTACGCTCTAATTATGCAGCACCAGAAAAATCAAAGCGTGAGTCATTAAAGTTTTGTGGGAGAAGCTTCTCCTGAATCGATTACCTTGGAGGGGACGTGAAGGTTACACGTCCCCTTTCTTACAACGCAGGTTCTTAATTGACCAGAGATCAAGCATATTCGGGACCGGTCGCACCTTAAGGAGTCGAAATAGCGCGCGAAGGAATTCTTTATGTTCTGGTACCTGGACTGCTGGCGGCCGTTGCGTTGCTGCTGGGGTTCTGGCCGGTAGCCATCGTGTTGGCGATAGTGGCCGCGTTCATGGCTTTCTTCTTTCGCGATCCGCGTCGGCAACCGCCAAGCGACGTGAATGTCGTCGTTGCTCCGGCTGATGGCCGCGTTACGCGCGTTAGAACATTGGAACCTGACAACCCCGGGTCTGCAACTGTCGTTAGTATTTTCTTATCGCCCCTTGATGTGCATATTAACCGCGCTCCGATCGCCGGCGAGATCACTGCCGTTTCCTACACGCGCGGAAAATTTTTGATGGCGACAAATGAAAACGCCAGTCTGGTAAACGAACAAAACGCGCTCACGATCGAAGGCGAAAAGATTACTGTTGTTTGCAAGCAGATCGCCGGTATTCTGGCGCGCCGGATCGTTTGTTGGAAGCAAGCCGGCGAACAAGTTGCTTTGGGCGAGCGATTTGGATTGATAAAATTTAGTTCCCGAACAGACGTGCTGTTGCCCGCGAGTGTGGAAGTTTTGGTTTCGGAAGGCGCCCGAGTGCAGGGTGGAACCACTGTCATCGGCAGGATACGATGAGAGTGGCGGCTTGAGTATGGAGACTAAAAACCCGGAACGGCGTGGACTTCGGAAGGGTGTATATCTCATCCCGTCCGTCTTCACGGCCGCAAATATCGGTATGGGGTTCTATGCCGTAATGGCCGCAGTGCGCGGTTTCCAGTTGGTCGGAACCGGCGCGCATGCCGATCTCCTGCAAGCTTCCATCTACCTTGATAACGCTGCGAAGGCCATCGGTTGGGCGCTGCTCTTCGACATGCTCGACGGGCGGCTGGCACGTATGACTAAAACGACTACTGAGATCGGCGTTCAGCTTGATTCCATAGCTGACATCGTGACCTTCGGTCTCGCGCCTGCGGTGCTGGCTTATGTTTGGGGCTATGGAGCCACGCTGGAAGAGGGAAGCGCTTTGCACAGTCTCGCCTGGTTCTGCTCTTTCATGTACCTCATGTGCGGCGGCTTTCGTCTGGCGCGCTTCAATGTTCAGGCTTCGCGTCCTCGTATTCTCGCCGAAGGCCTCGTGAAGACTGACAAGAAGAACTTTGTGGGACTGCCAATTCCCGTAGCCGGAGGATTGATCGCAGCTATCATCCACTTCGCGCCTGTGCCCCTCGTGCAATACGGACCGGAGCGCGCGCAAGTTTATTCGCTTCTGTTGATGGCGCTGGTGGGACTCCTGGGAGTTCTGATGGTTAGTACGCTGAGGTTTTCAAGTTTCAAGACAGTAGGAACCCGCAGTCGCAGCATGCGTACGATAATCCTGGCCGTTGCCCTCGGCATGCTCATCTTCCTCTACTCTCGTTATGTCCTGCTGGCGTTAGTCATCGGATACATTCTTAACGGACTACTCGCTCGAGTATTCGGACTATTCCGGCGGCGAACTGAACCCACTGAAGCCGGCGTCCAGGTAAACCAGCCTTAACTATTCCGCAACTCCGGAACTACAACTCGTCCTCCGCTTCACTTTGCCGCTGGAGTTTCTCGCGGTGGTTTGAAAGCCAGCAATCCGTGTTCGGTGGTAAGCAGTATGACGTCGCCGACCGCGATTGGTGAAGCCGAAGTTGTAATTTCCTCACCTACCGGGAGTAAATTAATCTGACGTCCATCGCGCAGCGCGAGCACCACTCCGGCAGAGCTTGAAAGCGGCATGAATAACGCCGCGCTTTGCGTGATGAGAGGCTGCGAAGAAATTCTTCCCGGCAACCGGCGTTTCCACACGCGGGCCCCGGTCGGAGAAAATTTGTAAACAAAATTATCAAGTGAGGCGACGAGCAAATCATCACCGGCGCGAACTACGGCTTGCACGCCGGCGCCGGTTCGCTTACGCCATATCAGGCGACCGTTGGTAGCGTTCACCGCGTAGACGTAGCCGTCGCCAGAGCCGAAATAGACCACGTCGTTGCCGTTAGCGACTGGCCCACGCACGGCCCCCCTGGTCCGATAGCGCCAGAGGAGTTTGCCACTAGCCTCATCAAGCGCAAGCAGATTGCCGTCTTCGCTGCCAATATAAACGCGCGAACCCGAGATTACC
>DASYMB010000267.1:0-4383 GCA_036009285.1 Pyrinomonadaceae bacterium
AATCAAGAAGACGAGCTACCACTCGAGAAATTGAGGCCTTCGGCACTCCGACGATCATACACTTCTGCGCCGTGCTGCTGGTCGCCGCAATTCTCAGCGCCCCATGGACCAGGCTCTCGAGTGCCGGATTCGCCCTCGGCGCAGGTGGCGTAACGGGTGTGGTCTACGGCCTTATCGTCGCCAGGCGCGCGTCGCGGCAAACGACCTACCGGCCAGTGTTCGAAGACTGGCTCTTTCACGTGGTGCTCCCAATTGCGGCGTATGCATTACTCCTGATAGCGGCCATTGGACTCCCAAGTTATCCACGCCGAGTTCTCTTCTTAGTTGCCACGGCGGCTCTTTTGCTACTGTTCATCGGTATTCATAATGCGTGGGACACAGTTACGTACATCACCCTCAGCTTGCAGCCGACCGCGGACACGCCCGACGGTCAGGATGAACAAAATCGAGAACCTGAAAATCAGGGACAGGGTTAATCGTTACTTGAATATCACTGCTTACCTCGAACGCATTAACTATCGCGGCTCCCTTGCGACCACCGCTGAGACCTTGCGCGCGTTGCAAGTCGCGCATCTTTCCACAGTGCCTTTTGAAAACCTGAGTATTCACGCGCGGGAACCGATCGTCCTTGAAGACGAAGCGCTGTTTACCAAGATCGTTAAGCACCGCCGCGGCGGTTTTTGCTATGAAGCGAACGGTCTGTTTGCCGCGCTGTTGCGTGCTCTCGGCTTTGACGTGGTGATGCTCTCCGCCGAAGTAGCGAACGAAGCCGGCGAGTTTGGCCCAGGCTTCGACCACCTAATGCTGATGGTTTCACTGGAGCAGCGCCGGCTCGTAGACGTAGGCTTTGGTGATTCATTTGTTGAGCCCCTACTGCTCGATGAACGGCGAGAACAAGTGCAAGGCAGTCGCAGTTACCGCATTCTTTCAGACGGCACTCAATTAACTTTGAGGCAACGCGATGAAGGTAATGAATGGCAGGCGCAGTATCGCTTTACGTTACAGACCTACTGCTATGCAGACTATGCCGAGAGGTGCAACTACCACCAGACGTCTCCGCAGTCGCACTTCACTCGCTCGCGGATCTGCTCACGGGCGACCGAGCAAGGACGCCTAACCTTGAGCGGGATGCGTTTGATCACAACGTCTCCGAGTGGCGCCCGGCAAATTCGCGAGGAGCGAACGTTGTCGAGTGAAGCGGAGTACGCTGACGTCTTGCGCGAAGAGTTTGGCATTGTGATGGGAAACTGATGCCGTGATGAGTAAGATGGATCAAGTTAGAAGTGCAATAGAACATTGGTTCGCTTTTGCCATCGTCCCTCCGTATTAGTGTAGGCCTTTTTTGTTTTATTTCAGTTTGTTTAGTTGACGTAGGTTTCATCATTCCATTAGAGTCCAACTCATAGACTTGACTGTTGCGCGTGGGTACCAACGTGAGACATCGGGTTAAAACAACGGCTCGATGTTACAGGGCGATCCCCTGCTGGCATCGAGCCGTTTGTTCCTGCAAGCTCTACGAGTCGAGCAAAGTACTTCGGATTACTTACGAATAAATCCTCGCATTTCCGCTAGCGAAACGCGCGCTCATCAATTCAATCATTGGATCAACCAGTCAGTTTACTTGATTAGATAGAAGGTGACGGATATGGACAAGATTAAGCGTTGGCCCGGAGACGCGCGAGCGGCCGTGAGCCTTACCTATGATGATGGTATGGGGAGCGGTTTGGACCAGGCAATTCCTGATCTCGAGAGCGCCGGCTTTCGTGGAACTTTCTATCTCTCCATCAACGCTCACGTAACCTTACGAAAGAGAGGCTGGAAACGTGCCTTCCTGGACGGCCACGAGATCGGTAATCACACCGTGAAGCATCCATGCAGAGGAGCGGAGCATAAACATAACCTTGAGGTTTACACACCTGTTGACATTCGAAACGAGATTCTCTCTGCCGCCAGATGGCTCAATCGTAATGTAGGCGTTGATAACTATCGGACCTTCGCTTATCCCTGCGGTCATGTCGCTATCGGCAACCCGCCCGATGAGGATTCATTTTCGGCTGCTGTTCAGGCTTGCCACTTCGCCGCGCGGTTGGCCGGAGGCGGGATTAACGACGTCGCCGCGGTGGCAAAAAATCCGCTAAGGATCCAAGCGGATGCGATAGGCTATCCACACGGGCAAGAGGTTGAGCCATTCATAGAATACTGTGAGCAGGCGGCGCGCTTAAGAGGATGGGCGGTAATTGTGTTTCACGGAATAGGTGATAACTGGATACCAACCGAAAGAGCTGTGCATCAAAAGTTGATTGAATATCTACAAGACAAGCGATTCTGGGTTGCGCCGGTAAGGGATGTAGCGCGATATATCTTGTATTCCAGGTAAGCTCGCGAAATAAGGACTTTACCAAGCAGAAGCCCGACCGTTAGGAAGGGCTCCATTTCACCACTTAGGAAGCTTTTTTATGGGTCGGGCTTCGGCTTTCCTTACGACCCGAACTCCTTTTGCCGCGACCTTTGCTACTTTTCCCTTGAGCTTTGCTATTTCTCCCGCGAGCTTTGCTATTTCTCCCGCGACGTTTGCTATTTCTCCCGCGACGTTTGCTATTTCTCCCGCGAGCTTTGCTACTTTTCCCGCGAGCTTTGCTACTTTTCCCACGACCTTTGCTATTTCTCCCGCGACGTTTGCTACTTTTCCCGCGACCTTTGCTATTTCTCCCGTGAGCTTTGCTATTTCTCCCGCGACGTTCGCTATTTCTCTCGCGACCTCAGCGATTCAAATCGGTACGGTTCTTTCGCGCTTTCGTCAATTCTTTAGCAAAAACCGCTAAAAAGCTTGAATTGCCACGCCAAAGCCTATTACTGCCGCGGCTGGGCATGACCTCGCCTGGTTTTCACTTAACCTTCAACCGACTTTGCCCGAAAAATGGTTCGGCCGGTTCTGTCCAAGCAGAAGCCCGACCGTTAGGGAGGGCCCAAGATCGAAATTCTGGCAAAAACCAGAGCCCTTGCTAACGCGCGGGCTTCTGCTTGGGACAGCGGCTTTAGCTCGGTGATACAAAACGTGAAAACGGATCGTAGAACCGTAAAACGGTTGGCTGGTTTAGTGCGCCCAACAAAACCGTGGCGCAAGTAGGCGAGAAAGCAGGATGGTTGCGAGTCAGGGGATCGAGTCGAAGGAGCGCCCAGGGCGCCACCGGTTCTCCGAAGGTGGTGAACGCTTCAGAAGAGTTCCTCGGCCAGCGCGACGATGATGCCCGCAGGACCTTGCATGTAGCAGAGTCTGTACTTGTCCTCGTACTGGACCACCTCGCCGACGAGTTCGGCGCCGTCGGCGCGCAGGCGAGCGACAGTGTCGTCGACGCTTTCGACTGTAAACATGACGCTCCGAAGGCCCAGCGTGTTCGGCGGTGCGATCGCCGGTTCGATCTCGACCAGTTTTGGATTGCGAAACTTCGTCAGCTCAAGCCGCCCGTGTCCATCTGGGGTCCGCATCATAACGATGTCGACTTGAACACCTTCGAGCCCGTTGATGCGGTCCACCCAAGGGCCCTCGATCGGCGCCTCGCCGTAGACCGTCATGCCGAGCGTGGTGAAAAAAGCGATCGCGGCTGCAAGGTCGTCGACGACAACGCTGACGTGGTCCAATCTCTTGATGGTCATGTCCCTAGTATGGCAGAGGCCGTGCGCGGCGGTCCAGGCCGCCCGGCTCGAATGCGTTAGCCAAATTGCAGAGGCAGCACGTTTGGAAGTCTTGATTGTTATCTACACCAAATAGCTGGGTGTTTGGTAGGACGTTGAAAACCTTTTTGGAACCAATCCTGGCACCCGCGATCACTCTCTTCACCCCGTCTCCTGGAGAACGTCCTCCAAACTCGGCAGCGGATTCGTATCGTAATTCTTTCGCACTCCAAGACTAAGCTTTTGCACTAAGAGTTCGGTAAACGCGTCCACGGTGAGCGGCTTGCTGAATAAGTAACCCTGCACCTCGTCGCATCCCAACCCGCGCAGGCAATCAAGTTGCTCCTCAGTTTCTACACCCTCGGCTACCACATTTAGCTTCAGGGCGTGGGCCAGATCGATGATGGCTGCCACTATCGCGGCATCATTCGAGTCGGTGTTTATGTCACGCACGAAGGATTGATCGATCTTCAGGGTATCAATCGGGAAGCGTTTGAGATGGCTAAGCGAAGAATAGCCGGTGCCGAAATCGTCAACCGAAATCTTTAGCCCCATCGCTTTCAACTCGTGAAGTTTTCCAATGGCTTGATCCGGATCCTTCATGATGGAACCCTCGGTCAGTTCCAATTCGAGAAAGCGTGGATCGAGTCCCGTTTCCTTTAGTATCTGCGCTATCCTTTCGACCAAATTCGGTTGCTGAAAATGGCGGGG
>DASYMB010000268.1:0-5234 GCA_036009285.1 Pyrinomonadaceae bacterium
CGCGGTGATGAAGGGAAGATTGATCTCCGTTTCCATCGCCGACGAAAGTTCAATCTTGGCTTTCTCCGCTGCTTCGGTTAGCCGTTGCAGGGCCTGGCGATCCTTGCTCAGGTCGATGCCCTGATCTTTTTTGAATTCTTCCACCAGCCAATCGACGATCCGTTTGTCGAAATCGTCGCCGCCGAGGTGCGTGTCGCCGGCGGTGCTCTTCACTTCAAACACGCCGTCGCCGACTTCCAGAATGGAAACGTCAAATGTACCGCCGCCGAGATCGAACACCAGGATCGTCTCGTTCTTTTTCTTGTCCAGCCCGTAAGCCAGCGCCGCCGCGGTCGGTTCGTTGATGATGCGCAGCACGTTAAGGCCGGCAATCTGGCCCGCATCCTTAGTCGCCTGGCGTTGCGCATCGTTGAAGTAGGCAGGCACGGTAATGACCACGTCCTTCACTTTCTCGCCCAGATACCGGGCGGCATCGTCGGCGAGCTTGCGCAGAATGTGGGATGAAATCTCTTCGGGCGAATACAGCTTGCCGTCGATATCAATGCGCACAGCATCGTTGGGACCGGGAACCACTTTGTAGGAAACCTGTTTGAGTTCCTCGGTCACTTCGGAATACTTGCGCCCCATGAAGCGCTTGATTGAATAGATGGTGCGTTCGGGATTGAGTGCCGCTTGCCGCTTGGCGATTTGTCCGACGATGCGCTCGCCGGTTTTGGTAAACGCGACGACCGACGGCGTCACGCGACCGCCTTCGGCGTTCACAATCACTGTCGGAGCGTCGGCTTCCATCACCGCCACTACAGAATTGGTTGTTCCGAGATCGATGCCTACCGCTTTCGCCATGACTGTTTCTCCTTCACAAGTCTTTCTCTGTGCCCTCTGTGTCTCGGTGGTGAAACTTCTCCGTGTAAATTCACCACAGAGACTCAGAGGACACCGAGATCACAGAGGCTCCGGGTACTCCAACAAACCCCGCTATCCAAGTTTCAAAGCTACCTTTCGGTCGCTACCGCGGCATTTCGCTTTCAACTTGCAATTCGTTCTTCACGTCGAAGAGTCCCGGCACGGTCCGCGCTCGCATGTATGCGATTTGAGCATCGCCCTTTGTCGCCACTACGCCTTTGAGTGTCGCGCGTCCGTGATCGACGATGATATGAATCGGCGGCACGGCTTGCGTTGCATAACGAAACAGCGGCGAATCCCAGTCGTAGATCGTGCGATACAATGCCAGACGCAGCCGATCGTCTTGGGGCGAAAGTGGCAATACCTGTATCTCGTTAACAACTTTCGATACACCGTCGATGCTTTTCACCCGCGCCTCCGCCTCTGACTTGGTTGACGGACGCACCACTTGCCCGCGCAGCACGACGGTGTTGTCAGGCATAACCTGAAACTCCAGCCAGTCGAACACTCCGTAGTAAGGGAGCGTTGCCAGTTCGTGTCGCACTTCCTTGATGATATGGGCGTTAGCCTGTGGAGCCGCTTTTGGAATGCTCGCCCCGAGCGCGCCTGGCGCCATTGCGGAAGCGAACACCGTGATCGTCAAAAGGATTACGCGCGCTCTTAGCTTGCTGTTGCACATCATGGAATCTCCTTCAATCGTTGCGTTTGACTAAACGACTAATTTCCGCTCCCCTCGGGTCCTAAAGACTTGCGAGTGCTTCGACGTGATCAGGCGCGATTAGTGCACACCGCATGCCAACGAGTAAGACTCCCGGTTTGCGATCATTTGCCTTGGCTTTGTTTTCTGGCTAAGGATTCGAGTCGAAAAAGTTGTGCCGCAACATGGACGAAAGTTCCCAGTGGGCTATATCACCCAGACTTGTCAATCGCCATCAACGGATGAGGAAGGCGACTGCTGCCGAGACTGAATAATAGTCTTGTAATCCCAAACTCAAGCGCGTAGAGTACCGAGCGAGCCACCCAAGAGAATCATAAAGCGAGCCTGGCACTCCCATCCGGCTACGCATCGGTGTGTCAGTATCCGCGTTAACCGCTTCCATGCTTGAGGACAGTGGAGCAAGAAAACACCACCAACACGATCAAGCGGCTGCAAGGCTGCATAAGCGATCTCATTAGTGTCCTCGCGCTTCCGGCTTTGTGGACCGGAAACGAACCGTCGCAGATTATCGGCACTCTGCTCGATGGCCTGGTCGGCATGCTGCGGCTCGAATTCGCGTATGCCCGGCTCGGCAATGGCCCACCTATCGAAGTACTGCGACTGGCCCAGCGCCAAACTCCACTCACTCCACCCGAGGAGCTTGGCGAAGCTCTCAGGCCCTGGCTGAACGGCAGTCCACCCGACTTACCCCTAACAATTCCTAACCCGATCGGAGCGGGCGAAGTTTTGATCGCGCCACTGCGCCTCGGTTTTCACGATGAGATTGGCGTGGTTGTAGCTGCCTCCACGCGGCGCGATTTTCCCAGCACGATCGAAGCCCTGCTGCTGCGAGTGGCAGCCAACCAGGCCGCAATTGGATTGCATGAAGCCGTACTCTTGAGCGAGCAGAAACGGACTGCCGAACTACTCGAGCAAAAAGTTGCCGAGCGCACCAGGCAACTAACGGCAGTCAATCTCGAGCTTCTGGGAGAAATAACCGAGCGCGATCGCTCCGAAGCCGAACAACGAAAACTTGCGGCCCTCGTCGAAAACAGCACCGACTTTATCGGCGTCTCCTCTTTGGATGGCCGCGCCCTTTTCCTGAACGCCGCTGGACAAAGAATGGTTGGCCTCGAAGGTGACCGTCAGGTTAAGGCGACCACGATGCTTGACTATGTTGTCGAGCAGGAACGCGAAAGGTTCGACAACGAAGTTCTGCCCGCCGTCATGCGTGATGGTCGCTGGGAAGGCGAGATTCAACTGCGACACTTCAAGACCGGAGCGGCGATCCCCATGCTGCACCATCTGTTTTTCATCAACGAGCAGGGAACAGGTCGACGCATCGCAATGGCCACGATTAGCCGCGACATGACTACGCGCCGGCAGGCGGAGAAAACCCTGCTGGAGAGCGAGCGAAAATTTTCGGTGGTGTTCGACAAAGCGGCGTTCGCTATTGCACTTAACAGACTGCCCGACCGGCTGTTTGTCGACGTTAACGAAGCCTGGTCCAATATCTTCGGATTCAAGAGAGAAGAGGTAGTGGGGCGGACCAGTATCGAGTTGGGACTCAATCGCGACCTGCGAGAGCGCGAAGTGTTGTTTTCGGAGCTTAAGCAACGCGGGTCGTTACGCAACCGGGAGGTGACTTTCTCTACCAAAGCCGGCGCCGCCTGCGTCGTTTCCTGCAACATGGACGTGGTGAGTTTTGGTGGTAACAGATATCTGCTCTCCACCATGAACGACATCACCGAGCATAAGCAAGCGGAAGAGGAGCGACGTCGCGCCGAGGCTTATTTGCGAGAAGGGCAGAGACTGAGTCACACAGCTAGTTGGGCCTGGAATGTTACGACGAACGATTTGTTTTGGTCGGAGGAACACTATCGGATCTTTGGCATCGATCCTGAGAACTTCAAGCTGACGATCGAAGCCGCTCGTGAGTTTATTCATCCCGAGGATCAGCCCGCTGCCAATCAAGCCTTCAACAATGCGATACGCGCAGGCGGTGAGTTTGATTCGAGCTTCAGAATCCTTCGTCCGGATGGAACAGTGAGGTACGTTCATAGCCAGGGCCATCCTGTTTTCAGCGATGCCGGCGAACTGATGGAATACGTCGGAACGATCATAGATACCACGCAGCGCAGGCTTTCGGAAGAAGCGCTGCGACAGGCCCATGCGGAACTGGCGCACGTTAGCCGCGTGCTCACTGTCGGCGAGTTAACGTCTTCAATAGCTCATGAAGTTAACCAGCCGCTCGGCGCCATAGTAACCAATGGCAATGCTTCGTTGCGCCTGCTCTCGCGGGAGGCGCCGGATTTCGAGGGGACTCGCGAAGCTATCGACTGCATGATCAGCGACGCGATGCGTGCGAGCGAAGTGATAAAAGGAATTCGCGCCCTGGTTAAGAAAACCGTCCCGCACAAAATGCCGCTGGACATTAATGAGATCATTCGAGAAGTAATCGTGCTATCGGCGGGCGAGTTGGCCGGGAACCAGGTCTCACTTCGCACGGAGCTCGCCCCCGGTCTGCCGCGGGTTCTCGGCGACCAGGTTCAATTGCAGCAGGTCTTGCTGAATCTTGTTCTCAATAGTAACGAAGCTATCAGCAAGTCTACCTGGGAGCCGCGCGAAATAGTTGTCGGTTCGGAAGTAACCGGGCCGGACCAGATAATGGTGACGGTGAAAGACACAGGCATTGGTCTCGAACCGCAAAATCGGGAGCGAGTGTTCGACGCTTTCTTTACCAGCAAGGAAGAGGGACTTGGACTCGGACTCTCGATCAGTCGCTCGATCATCGAGGCCCATGGCGGGAGATTCTGGAATGCGGTTAACAAGGACCGGGGTGCGACATTCCAGTTTACGCTTCCTTCAGGCGCCGGAGGCTAATGACAACGGAACCCAGTCCGGTTGTATTCGTGATCGACGACGATGCTTCGATGCGCAGCGCCATCCGCCGGCTTCTGGTAGCGGTCGGCATCGGCGTTAAGACTTTTTCAGCAGCACAGGAATTTCTGAGTAGCGACTTGCCGGATGTGCCGGGCTGTCTGGTGCTGGATGTGCGCTTGCCGGGACTAAGCGGTCTGGATTTACAGAAGGAGATGGTTGCGCGAGGCATCCACTATCCCATCATCTTTATCACCGGACACGGTGACATTCCCATGTCGGTGCAGGCGATGAAGGCGGGCGCCGTCGAGTTTCTCACCAAGCCTTTTCGCGATCAGGACTTGCTCGACGCGATCACGCAGGCGATTGCGAGGGCAGGCGCGGTGCGCAGCCGGCGCGCAGAACTTGATGAGCTGCGCAAGCGTTTTGATTTGCTGACACCGCGCGAAAGAGAAGTGATGACCCTGGTAGTGGCCGGCCTGCTTAATAAGCAGGTCGCGATCTCGCTTGGCGCGAGTGAGAAGACGATCAAGGTCCATCGCGGCCACGTCATGCACAAGATGCAGGCCGATTCGTTAGCCGACCTGGTGCGGATGGCGGAAAAGCTGGGAAGCGAATCCTCGTAGGACAGGCATTCCTGCCTGTCCGCGTTCTCAGAGATTCAAACTTCTGAAAAGAAATAGCCGGAGATTTTCCCTGGGTGCTCCGAATCAGAACCGAGAGCGGTAGCGACCGGCCGAACAGTCAACTAATG
>DASYMB010000269.1:0-2986 GCA_036009285.1 Pyrinomonadaceae bacterium
TTTTGAGTTAGGCTGTGCGTTGCGGGCGAGGGCGCCCGCGGTCCCGGTGAAGAGCTCGAGTGGTTCAACCGTAAATAAGTGCCGGCGCAAACGACTCGGTCGCTTGACCGCGTTTGTCGCGCACCTTAGAGTGGCGAGTCTACTTAATTAAATCCGGATATTATTTGCGAGGTGTTCGCGCAGTGGCAATTAAGATCGAGAATCAGTCAGAGAGAAAATTACCGAACGAAACGATTGGACACATCGAGGCCGCTTTCGACAGCTTGCCGCGGGAGCACACGCGCGGCCTGGAGCGGATAAGAATAGTCGAATTCATATCGGACCCGCGGCTCAAAAATACTTTTCAGGCTTCGGAGCTTCCTGGTCTTTATCATCCCCGTCAGGGGCCGAAGGGCGCCTGGCTGGAGGTCGCTGTCGGTGTTTTGCTTCCGGTGGACAAGCCGGTGCACAAGCGCATCATTCCGCGGCTTTCCTTTAAAGGAAATCTTGCGGCCACAATCTTTTCGCTCGTCGGGCAGCATTACCATTTCACGCTAAAGCATTCGCTGAAGAAGACCCAATTGGAGCCCGCGATAAGGACCTATACTGAGAAACATCTTAAAGCCTGGAATGAAAAGAAGCACAGTTTCCGTGCTCGACTCTTTAAGCCGCTCCAGCCTACGTTGGAGCGTTGGGCCAAGGGATTGCAGAAGCGAGCCGCCGCTGAGAAGAAGAAGAGTTTGAGTTCTAGGTGAGTTTGAGTGGTCTAGCGCAGATAAATGCCAGAAAAGAAGATCAGTCGGGGGGTTGATCGTTGGGAGGCTGATCGCTGGTGGGTTGATCGCCGCTATCAATACTTTTGGCGACCGACCTCAAGGCCTGGGCAATCTCGGTGATCTCAACATTCGAACGCCGGAACCGTATCTCCAGGTTGAAATCCTTTTTGGGTGAAACATATTTGAAAGTATAGGGTCTGGCTTCGGCCGTCACTCGCGGCCCCATTTCCTGTCGTCTCACTTCTCTGGCGTCATCGCGCGTAAGCCCGCGCGAAGTTATTTCTTTCGCCAGTCGTCTCATTCCCTCTTCGTCGGGCTGACGAACAATCTGCAGCAACATTGATTTTGCAGAGACGTCAGCCTGGCGGCAAAGCTCGCGGATGTCCGCCGGGATCGCGGCAATCGAAAGCGCTTCAGTGACTGTGCTCCGGCTCTTCCCTACTTTTCGTGCAACTTCCTCGTGCGTGTAACCGAAGCGATCACATAAAGCCAACAACCCATCAGCCTCTTCCCAGACCGTCAGATCCTTTCGCTGCATGTTTTCGATCAGCGCAATCTCCGCAACCGAGCCCGCGTCGATATCCATTTCCACGCACGGCACTTCTGTGAGACCGGCCGCACGCGCCGCGCGGAAACGCCGCTCACCGGCGATGATCATCCAACGACCGGTAGCGCGCGAAGGCTTAACCAGCAAAGGTTCCAGCACACCTTTATCCGCTATAGACGCGGTAAGCTCGGTTAAATCACCAAACTCCACTCGCGGTTGTTCCGGGTTCGGATCGATTTTGTCCAGGCCAATCATACGTCCCACCGCAGCGGGCTGATGCTGCGACAGCTCCTCCACATAATGGGAGTCGTGGCGCATTTGAAGTCCTGTCGGCAGTCCCCTTTTAGACACGTTTCATTACCTCATCACATAAATTTCCATACTCGATTGCGCCTGATGAATTCGGAGCAAAGCTAAAAATTGATTCCTTGTAGGCCGGCGATTCTTCCAACCTGACGCTCTTGGTTATTACAGTCTCAAACAACTTCGGTCCAAACACTTTCTTGATTTGTTCATGGACCTCGCGGGCCAATGTCGTTCGTTTATCGTGAAGTGTCACCAGCACTCCTAAGAGTTCCAAAGCAGGATTTGGACGCGCCTTAACCTTCTCTATGGTCTCGAGCAAATCGTCAGTGCCTTCGAGAGCGAAGTACGACGATTGAATTGGAACCAGCACATGCGTGGCCGCCACCAGCGCGTTTACCGTAATCAGACCCAAAGTTGGCGGCGTGTCGATGATGATCACGGAATACTGTTCGCGGAATGGCGCTAAACGGTCCTTGAGGCGGAAAGGCGCGTCGAAATCACCAATCAGTTTCGACTCGAGCTTTGCCAAATTGATGCGCGCCGGAATGAGATCCAGACCTTCTACCGGCGTTCGATAAATCGCCTGTTCCACCGGGGCCAGGCCATCGGTCATTAGTTCGTAAGCGGAGCGCTCCACGGACTGCGGATCGAGAAAAGAGATTGAGCTATTTGCCTGGGGATCTAAATCAAGCAGGAGGACACGTTTGCCGAGCCTGGCGAATGCCGCAGCCAAATTGATGGCGGTGGTAGTTTTTCCCACGCCACCTTTTTGATTTGCGATCGCAATAATCATTCGTTACTCATCAGTAGAACTTCCAAAGTTAATCAAACACCAGTTAAGAGGTCCATCGTTCGTTCGGCTACATCGGGAGATCGCCGGCTTCGCCAATTACATCCGGCCATTCCTCTTCGCCCAGCGCCGACTCTTCCCCGCCCTCTTCTTCCGTCGGCACGTTCTTCTGAGACGCCTTTATCACTTCTTCGTCTACATAGATGGGACAGTCCGCACGGAGCGCCAGGGCGATAGCGTCTGACGGCCTGGAATCAAGCACCATGCGATTGCCGTCACTCATTCGCATTTCAATGACCGCGAAAAAAGTATTGTCGCGAAGACTGGTTACCACCACTCGCTCGACTTGAATTCCCAACTCGATTATTAAGTTTCGCAGTAGATCGTGAGTCATCGGACGGGGCGGCGCAATTTTCTCTATCTCGAGCGCTATGGCATTAGCTTCATACGCTCCGACCCAGATCGGCAGCATCGTATCGCTTTCGACATCCTTCAAGATTATGATCGGAGTACCGCTGTTTGGATCCATCATCAGCGCTCTGATCTTTACTTCAATCTCCATAAATCGATACCTCGCCCTGGTACTCC
>DASYMB010000270.1:0-14891 GCA_036009285.1 Pyrinomonadaceae bacterium
CTGGTACTTCTTTCGCTATTGCGATCCTGGTAATGAATCATCTGCCTTTGATCCGGAACTCGCCAAACGCTGGACACCGATCGATCAATATATCGGCGGCGACTCGCACGCAGTCATGCACTTGATCTACACGCGCTTCTGGACCAAGTTCATGCGCGACATCGGTCTGGTGTCATTCGACGAGCCGGTTAAGAAACTTTTGACGCAGGGGATGGTAACGAATCGTATCGAGGGAACGGACGAGTGGAAGGCGATGTCGAAGAGTCTCGGCAATGGCGTCGACCCCGACGAAATGATTGCCGCCTTCGGAGCAGACGCGGCGCGCTTGTTCACAATCTTCGCGGCGCCGGTTGAAAACGAATTGCGCTGGTCTGAAACGGGAATTGAAGGCGCGGTTAGATTTCTGCGACGCGTTTATACGATGGTGTGGCGTTGGCACGAGCGTCTGTCGAACACTGCCGGCCAACCTGTAGGGGCAGGGCTTGTACCTGCCCACGGTAGTGGGGATGATCCAGACGAATCCGGGCAGGGACAAGCCCCGCCCCTACAGGCTACGCGGGCGTTACGGCGGAAGACGCATCAGACGATCGCCAAGGTAACGAGTGACTTTGAAGCACTGCATCTCAACACAATCGTGGCGGCATTGATGGAGTTGTTCAATGAACTCGGCGACCTCAACGCCGATCCCGGTACGGCTTCGGAAGCAGACGTGTTTGCTGTGCGTGAGGCATTGGAGTCCCTCGTGCTGATGCTCGCGCCTTTTTCACCGCATGTTGCTGAGGAGATGTGGGAGAGCCTGGGCCACGCCGGCGGACTGCTGAGTTCCGGGCGCTGGCCTCAGGCCGATACGGAACTGGCGCGCCTTGAAGAACTCGAGATTCCGATTCAGGTTAATGGAAAACTGCGTTCGCGCGTGTTGGCCTCGCCCGAGGTCACCGAAGAAGAACTGCGCAGTGCCGCCTTGAGCGATGAGAAGGTTCGCACCTTGATTGAAGGGCACGAGGTTCTCAAAGTCATCGTCGTGCCGCAGCGGCTGGTGAACGTGGTAGTGCGTTAAGATTGCGTTCTCGCTTGGTAGGGCGGATCTGAGTGTCCGCGCCGGGGCGCACACATAGGTGCGCCCCTACAATCGAGGGACCAATTTACCTGATTGATTTGTCGGTTGCCTGCTCCCCTCGCAGCCGTTAGAATCAATCAGCGACTGCCATCGTTGCGGGTGTTTGTAGTTGCGGAATTCTTCTTGCCGTCGTTCCGCCTGGTTCTGAGTCAATAATGAAAGAATGTCCAGCCTGTAGGCGCTGTTTCTCTGACGAGGTCAATCACTGTCCGCAGGACGGCGATGCCACCACGCCTTCGCTGCTGGGCGAACCCATACTCGATGCGCGTTATCAGTTGGAGCGACGCCTGGGCCAGGGAGGCATGGGCGTTGTCTTCCAGGCGCGCCACATCTTTCTCAAAACATCTCACGCGATCAAAGTGATCCTGCCTGATCTGGTCGGCAACGATCCGATGCTGGTTACGCGGTTTCGCCAGGAAGCTCTGGCCGCTGCGGCTATTCGTCATCCCAACATTATCGCGGTCACCGATTTCGGCGTGGTGCGCGGCACGATGCCTTTTCTGGTGATGGAGTTTGTTAACGGGCAATCGCTTCAGGAGATTCTCGCGGAAGAGAAAGTGATGGCGCCCGAGCGGGCCCTGGAGTTTGCTTGCGCTATTGGTGCCGGAGTGGGCGCCGCGCACAAACAGAACATCGTGCATCGCGATTTGAAGCCGCTGAACATCATGACGCAAACCGGACAACCGATCGCGGAAGGTTTGAAGATCCTCGATTTCGGTTTGGCGAAGATTAAGTCTGGTGAGTTGCTCGGTTCTTTTGTGCAAGCAAAGACCAGCGGGATGATGGGCTCGCCTTTTTACATGGCGCCGGAGCAATGGTCGGACGATGAGCCCGACGCGCGCGCCGACATCTACAGCCTCGGCATTATTCTCTATCAAATGCTTTCGGGCGACGTTCCGTTTAAAGGTTCCTCGATTCCTTCAATCATGAAGAAGCACCTCACTCTGCCGCCGCCGAGTTTCAAGTCAGCGGGTGTCGACGTGCCATCTCGCCTCGAGGCGGTTGTGCGCCACGCCCTGGAAAAGGAAATCTCCGCGCGCACGCCGACGGTTGAAGTTTTTATTGCGGAACTAAGAGAGGCCGTGGCGGCTGGAGGCGTGACCGTAGGACGGCAAACCGGTGCAGTCGTTCCAGACGAAACCATGTATGCGCCGGCCTCAACTACCGGTGATCAGCAAAATACAACTTCCGAGTCAGCGTTTCACTTGATGGATGGGACCATCAGCTCTTCCGCTTTGGGCGCCGAGGAACAAGCGAAGCTCGCTGCCGCGCGCGAAGCTCATGAGCGCGAGCAAAAGGAAAAGGAACGAGTTGCGCACGAAGAGCTGGCGCGCGAGTCGGAAGAGCGACGCAAAGCGGAAGAGGAAAAAGATCGCAAGCGAAAAGAACAAGAAGAACGGGTTCTCAAGGAACAGCAGGAACGCGAGACACGCGAACGCCAGCAGCGCGAGCAGATGGAGCGAGTCGAGCGACAGGCCAAGGAACTCGAGGAGCGACTGGCACGTCTTGCCACCAGCATGCCGCCTCCGCCGGCCGGCACCACCGTCAGCGATCCGGAAGCCACTCAGGTTCACCAGGGCGTTAGAACCGCGATGCTCGGCCACAATAGTTTACCGGACGCGAATGCTGCTGCCACTCTTTATGACAGTGCCTCGCCGTTGGTTGTCCCGATCCCGCCCAAGTCGGAAAGCAATTCAATGTTGATGATCGGCGCGGTCGTTTTGGTCGTGGTACTTGTCGGCGGCGCACTTGGCGCATATCTATTATTGCGAACGAAAACTACGCCTCCGGTTGGTCCTGGCGCGAGCCCGACGCCCGCAACCAGTCCCGGCCTCGGTGAAACCATCAAAGCTGAGCTCGTCGAAATTCCCGGTGGCACTTTTCAGATGGGCCGCAACGATGGACCACTGGGCGAGTCGCCGGCCCACCCGAGCACTGTTCAATCATTCTTCATGGATAAGACTGAAGTAACCAACGCTGAGTACGCCGAGTTTGTGCGCGAGAGTCATCATGCGCCTCCCGATGATTGGAACGGCACCAAGCCGACCTATGGCACCGAATTGTGGCCGGTGCTGAATGTGTCGCTGGACGATGTAAATGCTTTTGCCGCCTGGCGCTCGAAACGCGACAACGTTACCTACCGGCTACCGACCGAACAGGAATGGGAATACGCGGCGCGCAACGGCGAACAGAGCGATCTTTACCCCTGGGGCAAAGACTGGAAAGACAATCAGGCGGTGCTCAAGGAGGCGACCCCGACAAAGGTCGGCTCTCATCCTGAAGGAAATAACAAATGGGGTGTTGCAGATCTGATTGGCAACGTCTGGGAATGGACTTCGTCAAAAGTGTCGGCATATCCGGGTAATCCAACGCCCGTTCCGACCGCCATAAAAGATTGGCTCGTCATTCGGGGTGCAGGCTACGATAGAAATCCCGCTGACAAAGACAATCCGGTCTCGTCCTGCATTCGCACCTTCGTTTCGCCCGGAAGTAAGATCCCGCAACTTGGTTTTCGGCTGGTGCGCTCCGAGTAGGGCAGACATTCCTGTCTGTCGGAGTTGAGCAAAGAAACCGCCACGGAAACACTATTAATCCATCGGGTGTCCTAATTTGATTCTCCGTGTAAACTCCGCGTCCTCTGTGCCTCTGTGGTGAGCAATCGCCAACCAAGATTCACCGCAGAGAGACACAGAGTACACAGAGGACGCACAGAGATTAGTCAAACTGTTACACTACTAATCCGTTTGCCAATTGGCTGAACTTCCGCAAACTGGGCTACAATCCGCCACGGTTTCAATTAGCCTCGTGAAGATTATTAGCTACCATTCATCGTCGTGTGACAATCACGCGCTAACCAGGAGAGGATCGATGAGAGCTTCCTCGGTTTTTCGTTTAGTTTTGGCGTTGGTCGGTTTTTCTGTAGGGCTAACGTTTGCCGGCGTGTGCGCCATGGGCCAGGACGTTGGCGCGGACGTCGGCGGCGGCGCCGGAATTTTCAGGCCCAAAAATCCGGAGTTGAAGAAGCGAACCGGCAGGACCCCGCCGGCGGGCAGGCGCGGTTCCACGCGCCCATCAGGCGCGACTGGTGCAGCCGTCAACGATCGGGTTGAAGATTTGCTCGACAAAGGAAATCAGTTTCGCGACGCGCGCCGTTTCGCCGAATCGGAAGCTGCCTATCAGAGCATTCTCAAAATAAGTCCTCGCGATGGGCGCGCGGCTTATGGGCTCGGAAACATTTACGCCGATCAGCAACGCTGGGAAGAGGCAGAAACTGCTTATCGCAATGCCGCGCTCTGGAGCCCGGCAGACGTGGATGCGCTGGTAGCGTTGAGCGTGGTGCTGGTCCAACCGCGCACCGGCGCGAGCAACGCGAAGCGCTTTGCCGAAGCTGAAGGCTTTGCCCGGCGAGCGGTACAACTTCAGCCAAAGAATGCAGTCGCCTGGGATCGCCTGGGAGTCGCGCTGCAGGCGCGTGGACTCTTCAACAATGAAACGGAGAATGCCTACCGTCGCGCGGTTGAACTCGATCCGGAGTTTGCGGTGGCCTATGCGCATCTCGCGCGAGTGCTCAATCGCATGGGAAAGACGACCGAGGCTGAGCCGCTTTATGAAAAGGCCACACAGCTGGCGAAGGATCCGCCGACGTTGAACCTGATTGCCGAGTCGCTGCAGGCAGAGCAGCAGTGGCAAAACTCCGAGCCGGTTTTAAAAAGGGTACTCGAGCTCGACGATCATAATCCTACCGCTTTGTACTTGATGGGCCGGATGCTGGTGGTGTTCAAAAGATACCAGGAGTCGGAGCCTTATTTGAAAATGGCTACTGAGGTGAGTCCGCGAGCGTTTCAACCGTTCAATCTTCTCGGTCGTACTTATTTGGCCCTGGATCGTTTTGAAGAAGCAGAGGTAACTTACGAACGAGCTGCGGGCTTTGCGTCGGCGGGTGATCGAAAGCAACTGGCCGGCGCTTACGGTTTCGAAGGCGTGGGCGACGGCTATCTGAAAGCGAAGAAGAAGCCCAGCGCGGCGCGGGCCTATCGCCGGGCAATGGAGCTCGATCCCGGAAACAAGGTACTGGAACAAAAACTTTCCAAGGCCCGCTAGAAGTTTGTTCGGCATAACCTCGGTGCTGTCTCTGTGTTGATTGGTTTTTTCCGATAAATCCACCACCGAGACACAGAGTTCACAGAGGTCGCACAGAGAAAACAGTCTTTGTGCGGCGCGGAAAATATTCAAGGTAAAACTGAGAAGGAGCGGATCTCTCTAATGAAGCGTTGCCCGAAGTGTAATCGTAGTTTTCCTGACGACAATCAGAAGTTTTGCACGATCGACGGCGGCCTGTTGGTGGTTGCCGACAAACCTTTCGATCCCAACGCGACGATTCAAGGCACGTCCGTTCCTCCGCTTCCGCCGCCGGCTGCGCCTAAACAAAATGCCGCAAGCAATCCACAGCCGGACTTCGGGGCCACCATCGCCACACCATCGTCCGCTCCCACAGTAGTGTTTCCTAAAAAGACCGGACCCACCGGTTCAGTGACTGCTGCTAATTTGCATCAGCAACAGCAAACGCAGTCACCGCCGCCATCATCTCCGGTTACGCCGCCATCGCCTCCGCTTGATCGAACGGCCGCGCTGCCGCAAGCGCCAAGCGCGCCGCTGCCGCGACCACAGAGCGCGCCCTTGCCGCGAGCTGCCGTTGCGCAGGGGAAAAAATCGAAGTTGCCGCTGGTCCTTGGAATCCTGGCGATACTGCTTGTGCTTGGTGTCGGCGCCGTAGTTGCGGCCTTCTTCCTGGTGATTAAGCCACGTTTGGACCAGGCAAATGCCGAGGGGCCGATCGTTGTAAGAAACACCCCCGACGCAAACGTTAACCAGAACGCCAACGTAAACACGAACGCGAACACAAACACGAACACGAACACGGCGGAAGCGACACCCGCGGCGCCCGAGTTTGTCGCGCCACCCAACGCCACCTTGTTTACAAACTCGCAGGCAAACCTTGACGGGCAACTGGCCGAACGTTATTTCGATTTCTCGTTTTACTATCCCGAAAACTGGGTCGTGGATCCGAAGGCGGGCACAGCCGGCTCCGGTAACTTTGCGAAAGTTGAAAGAAGATTGCCGCCTGACTTCACGCAAGAGAACTTCGCCGTTCGTTGGTATGACAGCAAAGGAACATTCGCCGCGGACCTGCCAAACTATCCCGCGCAGGTACAGGAGTTCAGCGCGAGCCTGGCCAAGGCTTTCCCTGAATACAGCAAAGTATCGGAAGGACCGACGAGAATTAATTCGCTGGATGCCTATGAGTTTAGATGGGTGGGCGTTTCAAAGGGCACCGTAAAAGGCGATCTGCAATTGTGGGGACGCGTGGTGTTTGTACCGCCCGGAAGCGAAGGCGCAAAGACCGGCGCAATCCTGACCATGTTTACAACCTCGCTTGCCCCTGAATTATCGGGAGTGGGAGATGTGGGCGAAAAAGGCCAGACGCCGGTGATTCTCGAGTCCTTCCGGTTTGGGAAAAAGCCCTGAGCGCGGTTGGAGCGTATTTCCCAGTTTTACTAATCTCTGTGCATCCTCTGCGTCCTCTGTGTCTCTGTGGTGGATGTTTATTAGCGATCGCTTACCACGGAGACACAGAGGACGCAGAGGATGCACAGAGAAAAATTATATTAGGATAATACCGACTCGGAGCCTCGGTTTATCGCGCAGGCTCATCAAGTGATATGCTTCATCCGTGATGTGAGCGATTAGTAATTAAGAAATGCCAGCACAACAAAAAACTAACACCGGAAAATCGTTGTGGACGCCGACGCGGATTGCCTTCACCATTCTCGTGCTCTCGCTCGTCGCAGCCTTTGGAATTTCAAGCTGCAGTTCCAACGACGAAAAGCGTACCGCTCCGCCTGCACCGGTCGCCGGACCGAACAATGCTCCTCCTCCTGCCAGAAACGCCGCGCCGGCTCCAGTAGTTACCTTGCCGCCGAGCGTGGTTGATGCGGAACTAAGAGCTGTGACCGGAGCCCCGATAAAGCTCTCAAGCTATGCGGGGAAAGTTCTGCTGGTAAACTTGTGGGCCACCTGGTGCGGCCCCTGTCGTCTGGAAACTCCGGAACTGATCAAGCTTCATAAGGAGTTTAGTTCGCAGGGAGTAGAGATGGTGGGACTATCAACCGAGAATCCGGACGCTTCTGCCGACGCGGTGCGACAGTTTATCCAGGATTTTGAAGTGGACTACAGAATCGGCTGGGCCACGCCGGAGGTTGCTGTAACTTTGATGCAAGGCCGCGACGCGATTCCGCAGAGTTTCATAATCTCGCGCAACGGTCGGGTAGTTAAGCGGTTCGTCGGCTTCAACCCAATGATGACCCCACCGCAAATAAGGGAAGCTCTCCAGGAAGCGCTAAATGATAAAGGCGCTGCCGACTGACCGGAGTCCCCGGGCGCGCAGTGCGCTTGAGACTGTCGTCACGCCGAATCTTTTTCCTGTTTCAATTCACGTTCGGCTTCTTCAACCAATCGTTCGCCCTCGCGCGCCAGCTTTTCATCCTGAAATCCGTCCGCGACGTGCTTCTTGGCTTCACCTTCGAGTTTCTTCATCTCCGCTTCCACGCGCCCTTCCACTTGATCGATCGGCGCCGGCTCGCCGGTTTCCTCTTGAGTAACGATCTTGTCTTTATCCAGGCCCATTGTTCCCGATGCCTCCGACTGGTGTTTTAGAAGTCACAGGCTACCAGCATACAGGTCATACCGCCAAAGCGTCGCCGTACAATTGAACTACTAGAAAAAGGTAACAATTAAAGTACTGATTTCTCAGCGCCGAATCGAGAGACGCAGCCGTATCTTGCGTGAACGGCGGCTTGAGGCGGCGTGACGCCCGCGGTTCAGTGAGAAAGTACGTGGTGCCGGCTGAAGATTGCTCGACAACCTAAAATCAACTCGTTACACTTCGCTTCCAGATGCAATTGCTTTCCTCAATAAGACTTGTTCGCGTTGGGCTCGCGCTCGCCGTGGCTTTTTGGATGGCGGGAGGCGGCTGCATGCTTGGCTGCAAAAATATGGTAGCTGTTGCAGCCAGTAGCGCGACTCTGTCTCGAGCGAATTCGCCAACGATAGTTGCTGCGGGCGAAGCTTGTGCTTCGATGCACGCTCACGACTGTTGCGCCCGCCACGGAGCTAAGCCTGCTCCGCGTTCCAGTGTTAAGTCTCCGAGCTCCAGTGGTAAATCCCGGAGTTCAAAAATTGAATCGGCGCGCGAGGTCACCGCTGTGACGGCGGAGTTTGACGGTACATCAACTTCAATGATGGACTGCCCGCTGGCTGTGAACGCCAGCGCCGCGTTGTCGAAGGCAAAACAAGATCAGTCGAATAGCGCGCTACTGCTCACGCGCGCTAACGGTCCGCTTCCGAATCCTGCAAAACAGGCGACGGCTCTATCGCCGCCACTCCGCTTGCCTAATCGCGGCCATACCTACCTCCACTGCTGTGTATTCCTGATCTAAAGATCTAAGTAGGACAGACATTCCTGTCTGTCCGATCCCTCGAATCGTAAGGATAGACAGGAATGTCTGTCCTGCAGGGTATCAGTGTACTGCCACGCGGCGGGCTCTCCCGCCTGGTCAGCGCTGGTATCAGGGTAGTGATCTTTTCATACAGGAGAATACAAATGAAAAACTTCAAAGGATTTTCTTTGGGTCTCGTGCTCGGCCTTGGCCTCGCTCTTTCAAGCATCGGCTTCGCGCAGAACGCAACGCAAACCGAGCAAAAGAAAGACGCCGACTCGTGTTGCGCCATGGCCTCGGGCTGCTGCAAAGGCGACTCGTGTGACCTGAAGGACCACGCGAACAAGGAACACATGAAGGGCCACGCCGCTAAGGATGGCGGCTGCTGCTGCGGCGACTCATGTGAGATGAAGATGCACGACATGAAGGAGAAGCCCAAGTCTTAATTGGGCGTTAACAGGTGCGGGCGTTTCTTCGTAGCTTAGAAGAAACGCCCGCTCTATCAAGGCAAGGGTAATGTCCCAGTTTCAACTCTCTGCGTTTTTACTCAGCGCGCGCTGCGTCTCCGCGGTGTGGTCTCTGACCTCCGATGCGCCGCAAGTCTGGGACTTGGCCCAGCGAGTTGTGTAACTACCAGCAAGAGGAAGGTAATCATGAGTAAGACTCTTTCGCGCTACAAATATTTGTTCATGGTTAGTTTGATGATGCTCTCCTTCGCGATTGGTCCGACAGCCTTTTCGCAACACGAAGGTCACAACATGTCGAGCATGCGCAAACCAAATCCTAAGGCGAAGGTGAAACGAAGGGCCTCGTCGCGCCGGAAGAGGCCTGTCGCAAGAGGAACACGGTCCATTAAGAAGCACGATATGAGCAGCATGCCGGGAATCCAGATGCCGTCGAGTTCGCCGACACCTTCCGCCTCTCCAGCGAAAATGGACACGCACATGCAGATGCCCGGAATGCCGCTGCCGGCGAGTTCGCCAACACCGTCAGCCTCTCCAGAGAAAATGGATCCACACATGCAGATGCCGGGAATGCCGCAGCCCGGTAGTTCGCCGACACCGTCCGCGTCTCCCGCGAAGATGGACACGCACATGCACATGCCGGGAATGCAGATGCCGTCGAGTTCGCCGACACCGTCAGCGTCTCCCGCGAAAATGGATCCACACATGCAGATGCCCACGCCCGGAGCCAGTCCAGCTCCCGGCGCTCCGGCTCATATAATGGACAACCTGCCCGGTATGGAAACCGGTTCGATGAATATGGGCCCGCTGATGGTAATGAACGGCAACGACATGGGCATCCGAATTGGCTCAAGCGATACCAACATCATCTCGATGGGAGCCATGGGCTCGGGCACGACCTGGCAGCCATCGTCCGGACCAATGCACATGTATCACAAGCAATCCGGCGATTGGCTGCTCATGTTCCACTACAACGTCGTGGCCGGCGTAAACCGGCAAGGAGGTCCACGCGGAGTAACGAAGGCAGAGTCGGCAAACTGGTTCATGCCGATGGCGTTTCATAAGTTAGGCAAAGGCACGCTTCAGCTACGCAGCATGTTTAGTTTTGAACCTTTCACTTTCCCGCCGGGAGGTTCGCCATTGCTTTTCCAAACCGGCGAAACATACAAAGGCCAACCGCTAATCGATAAGCAGCATCCGCACGATCTCTTCATGGAGTTGTCGGCGCAATACACGCATCCCCTCGGCGAGCGCGGCGCCTGGTTCACTTACTTCGGCTATCCCGGGGAACCGGCGCTCGGACCGGTTGCCTTTATGCATCGTGCGTCTGCTTCAGAGAATTCTTCGGCCTCCCTCTCGCATCACTTACAAGACTCGACTCACATTTCTTTTGGTGTATTGACGACCGGCTTCACCTATCGCTGGTTGAAGCTCGAGGGTTCGATCTTCAATGGCCGTGAGCCGGACGAGAACCGTTACAACTTCGACGCGCACAAGTGGAACTCGCGCTCGGCGCGGCTCTCAATCATGCCGAATCAAAACTGGGTGATACAGACGTCCTACGGCTTCCTGCGAAGTCCGGAAGCTTCCGCACCTGACACCGACATCCGACGCGCGACAGCATCCGTGCAGTACAACCGGCCGCTCAATCGTGGCAATTGGGCTTCGGCTTTCATCTGGGGCCGCAATCACACGAGCAGCCCTACCGAGATCCACAATCTCAACGGCTACACGTTTGAGTCGACAGTTAATTTTCTTGATCGGAACTATCTCTACACGCGGTTGGAACTGGTGGACAAAAATGAACTGTTGCGTGCGAGTGATCGCGCAGTGCTTGGCATCACTGACGATCATCCGAGTTTCCGCATCGGTGCTGCTACCTTCGGCGGCGCGCGCGATGTTTGGACCACTGAAAAGATTTCCCTGGCCCTCGGTAGTGATCTGACGTTCTACTCGAAGCCGTCGATCCTCGATCGGTTATACGGGAACAGTCCGGTTTCATGGAAACTGTTTCTCAGATTGCGACCGGCCAGGACGATCATGGCCAGCCTGCACGGTGGTCATTAGTCGAATCAGTATTAAAAGGGAGGAGAAGAAATGAAAAGGTTTATTTGGTGTGCGGTGGCAAGCAACCGGGGCACTCGGGCGGGCAACTCGGCTGGGGTGGCCGTAGCGCGACGCCGCTTTGGATTGTTAATGAGACGTAGAATTTTCCTGGCCTCGGTCGCTGTGGTTTTCTTATTTGGCAGTGCGTTCAGATCCACCGCTCAGGTGAAGCAAGTCGAGATGCACATCGCCGGTTATCTCTGCGGCAATTGAGTGTTCAATATTCAGAAGGCCGTGAGCCGTCTAGACTACGCACCAAAACTGAAAGACATTCAAGTTACCGACATCAAAAAGGGCATTGGTGTGTTCGCACCGAAGCCCGACAAGCCGGTGTCGTTCGCCGCCTTGAAAGAGACTCTCAAGAAGGCGGGTTACACCCTCGAGTCTGCTGATATCACCGTGACCGGAACCCTGGGCCGCCAAGGTAAAGGGTGGTTCTTAACCGTTCCCGCTTCGGGACAACGATTCACTCTGGAAGGCAGCAACGTCGATCAAATACTCGCTGGATTCTCCGGCGACGCCGGTGTTGAGATTAAGGGTGCATGGAAAACCACCGGCGAAGGAGCCAATAGCCGCGAAGTGGTCGTGCCCGCGACGGCAAAGAAAGCTGCCGCTGCTACCACAAGCAGAGTTCACCGCCGAGATGGCAGGTTGCACGCTCAGGATGGCTTTTTACGCGGCCAGGATGGGGATTTACACGGGAAAGATCGCATCTCACACGCTCAGGATCACGAATTACGCGCCCAGGATCGCATCCTACACGCTCAGGACGGGGGGTTACACGCTCAGGATCACGAATTACACGCCCAGGATCGCATCTCAACCGCTCAAGATCGCAATTTACACGGTCAGGATGGCGTCTCACACGCTCAGGATCACGAATTACCCGCCCAGGATCGCCTTTTACACGCTGGAGATGGCGTCTTACGCGGTCGGGACAGGGGGTTAAAGGGGAAAAATCGGACGTTCGACAGACGGGATGGCGTCTTTCGCAGGAATAGTGGGCAGTGGGAAGCGCTTCCCGCAGTTTTCGAGGGTCGCTATCTAGTGCGTGAAACCAGGTTCATGCCGGCGCGTGATGAATCTTCAGGGGATTCATTTCTAATCTCGGGAGACTTGATGGAAGTGCCACGGGTTCTGGCTAAGCCTCCGGCTCCTATTCGTGTTACCTCGCCGGGATTAACAGTCTACAAAGGCGGTGCGGTAACGCCGCGTCTCTACTTCATCAAACAACATCTGGGAAATCTCGAGGTCAACCGCCAGGTTTTTGATTTGAGTGTTTCCTACACACCGTCCCCGCGCGTGCAATTGGAAGTTGAGCTGCCGATTTCGCGCACGTCATTCCGGACCAACCTGGCCGCGGGAGCGACTTCGGGATTGGGTGCGGGGTTAGGGAACATTACGTTGTGGTCGAAGTATCGTTTCTTCCGCAAAGTAAAAACATACGGCGATCGTCAGGCCGCGGCGCGTTTCGGTTTGGAACTTCCCACCGGCAAAAAGGACGGGCCGACGCTCGCTCAGCTAAACGCGCCGGCGTTTGTGCGACAACAACTGACGCCCATTAACGGCGGCCTGTCTCCACATTTCGACCTGGCTTTCTCGCAAGCCGGCGGCCGATTCATTTTCGGCGGAAACGCCGAGGCTGTGGTGCGCTCCGAACGCGATGGTTTTCGCATGGGCCACGAAGTTCGCGTGAGCACCGATACAGAATACGTATTACTCCCGAGGAAGTACGTCGCCCCGGGCCGGGAACTATTCGTTATCCTGGAAACGACGTTCGTTCACCGAGGAGTTGGTCGACTGGGGGGAGCGTCTGTCTCCGGGAGCAATTCAACCGAGTACTTCCTGGCCCCTGGGCTTCAGTACGCGATGGCGCCACAGTTTGTCATTGAAGGAAGCTTTCAGTTTCCCGTAATTCGAAACACTGGCCCACTGGTACTCCGCAACGACCGGAACATTCTGTTTGGAGTGAGGTATCTATTTTGAAAGGCCGACTGACAGGAACGCTCAAGTCCCTATTGTGCGGCCTGGTTTTGTGGTCCGGGGTATTTGCTCAAACTCCGGCGAGAGCGCCTGCGCTTGATCTGAGAGATTTAGAGGGACGCCGCGTTCGGCTTGCGGACTACCAAGGCAAAGTTGTGCTCGTCAATTTTTGGGCGACGTGGTGTCCGCCGTGTCGCACCGAGGTTCCTGAACTCGTAAGATGGCAGCGCGAGTATAAAGCTCAAGGCTTACGAATTATTGGCGTGACCTATCCGCCAGAGAAACTTTTCGCGGTCCGTCGCTTCGTTCGGAAAGTAAAAGTAAACTATCCGGTCGCAGTCGGAAGTAAAGAAACCAAGCTGCTTTTTACTGCCAGCGACACGTTGCCAATGACCGTGGTGATTGATTCAGAAGGAAACGTGCGTAACGTGATCGAAGGGATTGTGTTTACGGAAGAGTTTGACGAGAAAATCAAACCGTTGCTTGCGAATCAAACTCGTAAGCTAAATTAGGCCTTGCCCAATGGACTTTGACCTTACTCCGCTCGTCGCTGGAACAAAAAGCCGGAACACTTTTACAAAGCCTCACCAGCCATGCGACTCTTCGCGCACCGTTTCGTTTCTATCGTCCGTGACTGAGATGGCGTATGCTCCTGAACTGGCCTTACCGTGAATAGCTTCAAAGACTAAATTGATGAGAGAAAATACCGATCAACTCGAAGCACCATTGCAGTTGACGCGTGGGCAAAGGACCACTGAGCTACTTCGCCCCTGGCTCTTGTTCACACTCTATCTGCTGACGGCGGCGAAAGGTTGGTGGTTGTTAGCGATCCCGCTGGCGGTCGCTTCGTGTTTGGCCGCCTTCGTCCAGATGCATGATGCTATTCATCGATCACTTGGTATCTCTAAAGCGGCCCACGATTTTGTACTCCTGGCCAGCGGTCTCCTGTTACTTAAGAATGGACACGGCCTGCAGGTAACGCACTTGAGACACCATGGGCGTTGTTTGAAGGATGACGATCCGGAAGGCGTCTGCGCCACCTGGCCATTCTACCGCGTGGTGCTCGAGGGGCCATTTCACATCTTCACTATGCGCTTCTACGCATTCCGGCGGGCCGCGAACACGTGGCGTTTCCAGGTCCTAGAAACTGCGGCCACCGTATTTTTACTAATACTCGTGGTCGCTTTGTATGTCTTCGCTGGATCTTCTGTGGGCTTGGTCTATTGGGCGGTGGCGGCAAGTCTGAGCGCGACGATCCCTATCTGGGCCGCGTACCTGCCGCATCGCCTGGCGCCCGAGCATCCGGCGGTACGTTCAGCGGGAAGAATTGCGCAAATCTGGACACCGGTTATTTCGTCTTTTGCATATCATCACCTTCATCATGCGCAGCCAAAGATACCGACGGCGCTGTTGTCAGTTGCAGCCAAAAGAACAAGCAGCTCCGAATACATCGCTCATGTGCATGAACCGGAAAATCATTAAAGCGGGGACTATAAGGATTCATGGCATCACCAATGACGGAGAAGCGGCGATGAGAATAGCCTGTAGTAACCGTTGCATTCTGTCTTTTCGCGTTTGGAGAGTAGTGCTGCGGCAGTTATTATTTAACTCCCAAAATCAAGTGGAAAAATATTATGTGTCGCAATATCAAGACCCTGCACAACTTCAAACCTCCGGCGACGGACCAGGAGGTTCGCGCTTCGTCGCTGCAATTCGTTCGAAAAC
>DASYMB010000271.1:0-3372 GCA_036009285.1 Pyrinomonadaceae bacterium
GCGTCGGCTGCGTGAATCAAAAAGACGAGGTGCAGGAAGCGACTGCTAACGGAACCAGGATCACGCCGCGCCTGACGGGCAATCCAAACTTCGATCGGATCTTTTTTCCACTGCCCGACGTGAACTCGAGCTACAACGCAATGCTCCTGCGCCTCTCGCGTCGTTACTCGAGCGGGTTTCAAACGGAAGCTGTTTACCGCTGGAGTAAAAGTATCGATACCAGTTCATTCGGGCGCGGGGCGCAGCAAACCGACCCGAGCGATCAGCGACTCAATCGTGGTCCATCGGATTTTGACGTGCGCCACAATTTTGTTTTGACTGCACTCTGGGACCTCCCGATCCTGCGCCATCGCAGAGATTTTCTCGGCAAGGCGTTCGGCGGTTTTCAAATCAACGGCATCCTCGATCTACACTCCGGCTTCCCCTGGACCCCGCAGCAGGGTTGTTGTTTCTTCGATCGAGTCAGTGATGCTGCCAATGATGCCAACGGCGACGGCAAGGGCAACGACTTCCCCACTCAATACTTCGGCGGCGCGGTCCTACATCCCACTAACCAGGATTTTATCAACGGGCTTTTCCCTAACGGTGGGCGCGTCGCTTTCGGCGTTATCGAAGATTGCAGCGACTTCCCGATACATTGCGTGACCACGCGCGTGCGCGGGCCGGCAGGCATCGGGCGCAACTCGTTTCGTGGGCCAAACTATCGCGGAGTCGATATCAGTATCGTCAAACAGACGGGACTGCCGAGCTTCCTGCATCTCGGCGAAGCAGCGAACCTGGAGGTCAGGGCAAACTTCTTCAACGTCTTCAACCTTCTCAACCTTCCCCCTTTCCAAACCGGCGGGCGGAGCAATACCGATTTCACTAATACCGGCGACTTTGGCCGCGCTCTGAGTGCGCTCGCGGGTCGCGTCACCGAGTTTCAATTTCGGTTCAGCTTCTAGCCGGCTTGGCTGGATTCAAGCAATGGATGGGCAGCCCGGAGGCCCATCCATTTGCGTTTCGATCGATAAGGCGCATCGTTTAGAAAGAGCACACAGCGCATTCGTTTAAAGAGTGGACCTGTCCACCTCGCGCGCGGCGGGGCACAAGTGTCCTTTCTAAACGTAAGCCAGTGCTTTATAACGCCGGAGGAAACACGATAGATGAGGTCTGCGAAGTTCACTTGTTTAGTAATACTTCTCGTAGTCCTTGCTTCAACCCTGTCGCCCCAGTTGGCGAGGTCTCCGCAGAAGAGCGTTGAGCAAAGGATCAATGCCTTGCTGGCGCGGATGACGCTCGCGGAAAAAGTTGGCCAGTTGCAGCAGCTTGACGGCGAAGCGAATGGTAACTTCCGGCCCGAACATTTGCAGTTGGCACATCAGGGTCTGCTCGGTTCAACTCTGAACGTGCGCGGTGCCGAGAGAACAAATCAACTCCAACGAATCGCGATGACTCAATCACGTCTCCGGATTCCGCTCATCTTCGGCTTCGATGTGATTCACGGTTATCGCACCATCTTTCCGATTCCGCTTGGCGAAGCGGCGAGCTGGGATCCGGCCGCAGTGGAACGCGCCGCCGGCATTGCTGCAGCAGAAGCACGAGCCGCCGGTGTTCACTGGACGTTTGCTCCGATGGTGGACATTGCACGCGACCCGCGCTGGGGCAGGATTGCGGAAGGCTCGGGCGAAGATCCATTTCTCGGATCGGTGATGGCGCGCGCACGCGTTCGCGGATTTCAGGGCCATGACTACAGCGCTGGGGACAAGGTCGTTGCGTGTGCCAAGCACTGGGTTGCTTACGGCGCCGCTGAAGCAGGCCGCGACTACAACACGACGGACGTTTCGGAGAGAACTTTACGCGAAGTTTATTTTCCGCCCTTCAAGGCGGCGGTGGACGCAGGCGTGGGCACGTTTATGAGTGCCTTCAACGATCTCAACGGCGTTCCTGCTTCCGCGAACCGCTTCACGCTCACCGAGGTACTGCGCGGCGAGTGGAAATTCGACGGCTTTGTGGTCAGCGACTACACCTCTGTGGAAGAGCTTATCAAACACGGTGTGGCAACTGACGGTGCCGAGGCCGCGCGCGAGGCTCTGAGCGCCGGCGTAGACATGGAGATGGTTAGCCGCCTTTACAACCAGCACGCGGGCGAACTCATTAAGGAGCGACAGCTTTCCCAGCGAACCATCGATGAAGCAGTACGTCGCATCCTGCGCGTCAAGTTTCGCCTCGGGCTTTTTGAGAAGCCGTATGCAGATGAAGCGCTTGAGCGTACAGCGATTTTCAATAGTGCAAATGTCGCCGCGGCTCGGGAGATTGCCGCGCGTTCCCTTGTGCTGCTAAAGAACGATCACAATGTCTTGCCGTTAGCTAAGAATGTCCGGTCGATCGCCCTGATTGGACCACTCGCCGACAGCCGGCCGGACATGCTCGGCTCATGGACCGGAGACGGAAAAACGGAAGCTGCGGTGACGTTGCTCCAGGGCATCAAGGCCAAACTCCCGCAAACAAAAATCAACTACGCGCGAGGGTGTGACGTCAATTGTGACCAGGCGGATGGCTTTGAAGAAGCGCGGCGCGCCGCGAAGGAGTCCGATGTAGCGATCATCGCGGTCGGCGAATCGGCGGACATGAGCGGTGAAGCCGCCTCGCGCAGCTCGCTCGATCTGCCAGGCCGACAGTTGGACCTGGTTAAAGCCGTGCAGGCTGCAGGTAAGCCCACGGTGGTAGTGCTGATGAATGGTCGACCGCTAACCATCAACTGGATTGCTCTGAACAGTCCCGCGATTCTGGAAACGTGGTTTGCCGGATCGCAGGCGGGCAATGCTATTGCGGACGTGATCTTCGGCGATGTTAATCCTGGTGGAAAGTTACCGGTGACTTTCCCGCGTGCAGTGGGCCAGATACCGCTTTACTACAATCACAAAAACACCGGACGACCGCCGGACGCGAATAACAAGTACACTTCAAAGTACCTGGACGTTGACTGGCGACCACTCTTTCCGTTTGGTTACGGCCTTAGCTATACGCAGTTTAAGATTACAAATTTACAAGTCAGCGCTCAGCGGATTCCGCTGGACGGCAAGTTAACAGTACGTGTTGACGTCGAAAACACCGGCAAGCGAGCGGGCGATGAGGTGGTCCAACTATACATCCGTGATGTTGTTGCCAGCGTGACTCGTCCGGTAAAAGAGCTCAAGGGTTTTCAGCGGATTACGCTGCAGCCCGGCGAGAGACGACAAGTGGAGTTTGTGCTTACTGCGGCAGAACTGGGATTCTGGAATCGCGAGCTGCGATTTACGGTTGAGCCTGGAGAGGTCAAGGTAATGGTGGGAGCAAACTCCGAAGACGTGCTCGAGGCATCGTTTGAAATTGAGAAGCGCTGAAGGAAGA
>DASYMB010000272.1:0-2894 GCA_036009285.1 Pyrinomonadaceae bacterium
GGTGACAGGTCACCGCACTCCAAAGATGGGTACTTAGAATCGACGTCTGCGGCGCTCGCGTCCTTGAATTGCAGCGGGGAACAGTTCCTTCACGTTGAGAACATTTATCTCCGAGCCTTCAAGATGCAGGATCCCGAGAACGAGAGTGCCCGCAGTTCTCGATTCCAGATCACCGTCCGCAATCTTGACTGTTTCGCCCAAAGCCTCCACCGCGAGAGCCAGTTGCTCATCGCCGCGCAGAGCGATGATGTGCTGCTGAGCAGCGCGCGTCGTGTCGCTCGCAGCGCTTTCACGGGCTGCTAATATTGTAACTTCAAGGACCGTTAGCATGCGGCCGTGAACACTCACGACGCCAAGCACTGATTTGGGAGCGTGCGGCAACGGAGTCGGTTCGCGCCAGGCGATGGTAGTTGCAATTTCATCCGTGAAGATTCCGAAGTGAGACGAACCGGCGCGGAAGAGTTGCAGGCTACGGTCGGCCTCTTTCGCGCTCGCTTCATCGAAAAAATCTTGCGTGTTGTCGATTGCTTCGTTGTCACTCATGTTTTGCTCTCGTAAAAAACTCGTCGAGGGCATTCTAGCGAAACGTCGCGTAATACAGAACCTGGAGCGGTAGCGACTGGGGTCTTCCGACTCGATCAATTATCAGCGCGGCTTTGCCGCCGCACGGTGCGGCGGCAAAGCCGCAGCCGTAGCTTGATTGACTACCTCTCCCGGTTTGTACTTCCTGGCGACTTTCAGCCGGCGCGCATAAAATGTTTTGATTCTTAATTCTACTCAAATCATTCCCGTGCCCCGGTGGAAGGCGCGGACGAAAGGCTACGCAATGGATGAATTCGATCGTTACCGGGCGGACATGAACGAGAAGTTGCTCGGGAGTAACCATCTCGGCATCAAGCGATTTTTTGCGCTCGACACCCAAGCTTACGAGGACGGCGCGCTCGACAAACGCACCAAGGAGTTGCTTGGTTTGGTCGCGTCGATCGTGCTACGTTGTGACGACTGCATTACGTATCACATCAAACAGAGCGTGTCCGCGGGCGTAACCCGGCCGGAGTTTCTCGATGCGTTTAATGTCGCACTCGTAGTCGGCGGCTCGATAACAATTCCTCACCTTCGTCGCGCTATCGATCGGCTGGACCAGGTGCTCGAGGGACAGTGCGATGAAGCGACACCGCATCAGCACGACTAGCAAAGCGTTACACTGGCGTGAAAAGTAATCGTCACCTCCTCCGTCTAATTTCGATCGCCTGGGTCGTTGCCCTGGCAGGGGTTTCATTTCTCTCCTATTCCGTTTCAATGAAGGGTTCTACCATGTCTGCTCAAGAAAAAGTTCGCGTACGCGCGCCGGAACTAACCGGTGGCCGTGGCTGGCTAAACACAGACAAGCCGCTCACGCTCGCTGCGCTCAAAGGCAAAGTTGTGCTCCTCGACTTCTGGACGTACGGTTGCATCAACTGCATCCATATCATTCCCGATCTCAAACGTCTCGAGCATAAATATCCGAATCAACTCGTTGTGATCGGCGTGCACTCCGCGAAGTTTGAAAACGAAAAGGACACAGAAAACATTCGGCGCATCATCCTGCGCTACGAGTTGGAGCATCCGGTTTACAACGACGCGGAATACAAGGTTTGGCAAAGCTACGGCGTGCGCGCCTGGCCCACGCAGGTTTTGATCGATCCGGCCGGGTACGTAATCGGCGCGGTATCGGGCGAAGGAAATTACGAGCTCATCGATCAAGTCGTAGCCAAGGCAATCAGTGAGTTTCGCAAGCGCGGCGAGTTGAACGAAGAGCCGCTGAAGCTGACCCTCGAGCGGGCCAAAGTTGGCGACATGCCGCTCGCGTTCCCCGGCAAAATTTTGGCTGACGCGAAAAGCGATCGCCTCTTCATCGCCGATTCAAATCACAACCGGCTGGTGATAACCAAATTAGACGGCACGCTCCTGGAAGCCATTGGCACGGGCGCGGCCGGTGCGATCGATGGCGGCTTTGATAAGGCAAGCTTTTATCGTCCTCAGGGAATGGCGTTGGACGGCGACAGTCTTTACGTGGCGGACACCGAGAACCATTTGATTCGCCGCGTCGATCTCCAAGCGAAGACGGTTCAAACAGTCGCCGGCACGGGACAACAATCGCGTGAATATTTCCGGCAGGGACCGGCGCGCACAATCGAGCTGAGTTCGCCCTGGGACCTGACACTCGTCGGTCGTCAGCTTTACATCACGATGGCCGGCACGCACCAGATTTGGAAAATGGATCTTGATAAACAGGAAGTCTCCACCTTCGCCGGCTCGGGCCGGGAAGCTCGACAGGATGGGCCGCTCGTCGACGCCGGCTTCGCGCAACCTTCGGGCATTGCTTCGGATGGCGGGAAGCTTTACGTCGCCGATAGCGAGTCGAATATCATTCGCGCAATCGGGCTTTCGGAAGGTAACGTAGAAACACTGGTTGGTGGAGATCTGTTTGACTTTGGTGACACCGATGGCGAGGGCGATGACGTCCGGCTGCAACATCCGCTCGGCGTGGTTGCGGTCGATGACAAAATACTGATCGCCGACACCTACAATCACAAGATCAAGGAACTCGATCCGAAAGCTCGCGCCGTGAAGACGTTTGCCGGCACCGGCAAGGCGGGCCAGTCTGATGGTGCTTCGGCCTCGTTCTATGAACCCGGTGGGTTGACAGTTGCCAACGGCAAACTCTACATAGCCGATACCAACAACCACGCCGTTCGAGTTGTAGATTTGAAAACGAAGCAAACGTCGACCCTCAATATCAAAGGACTTCAACCACCCGCCACACCTGCGCCCGTGCAACCAGCGAACAACGACGAAGCGCCAAACACGGAAGAGATCAAGGTTGCCGCGCAAACTATTCCTGGAAACACGAA
>DASYMB010000273.1:0-3598 GCA_036009285.1 Pyrinomonadaceae bacterium
TCACTCAAGGTGCAAGATCGCATTATCCGGCTTGAAGAAAGGCTTCGCTATCAGCAACTGCTGTCGCCGGCGCTCGCTCAACAAGCCGCAGCGCTCACGATGGGCCAGATGTGCGCTCTCCGTTTTGCAGATAATGATGAACTGGAAGAACTGGTGAACGCAGTCACGACGGGTAAACTCACAAACTCCGGGGACATCAAGCAGGCGATCAAAAATTGGCGCGCCGACACGTTTCGCGTTTGACCGCGCTAAGTTTTCCTCGTGGCCGCCGATGCATGGGGGCTCGCAAGCGAAGGGGAGAGCGCGAGCGGGCTTCAAACAAACGTAGGACAGGCATTCCTGCCTGTCCTTGTGCTTACGTCGCTAGTTCAAGTCAGGGAATTTAAGAAAGCAGATTTTCCATTTCTTATTTTCCATTTAGGCAGGGTGAATTCAACTCACAGTGCGACAGTTGAATTCGTTGTCGCTCCAGCGGAGCGCGATGTTTATAGCGACGAGTGCCGCTCAAACATCTAGCTCCGCTAGGAGCGAAACTCTGCAGCGTTAGCTTCGTGGGGCAGGCAGGAGCGATTGCGCTCCTGCGGAGCTGCGGAGTAAATAAGATCCGCCCGGCTATAAACATCTCGCCCCTCCGGGGCAAAGCGACAATGTTCTGTTGGACCTCCAACTTGAATCCGCACAGTTTCGCCGTATCAGAATCTACACATAGTTCTGCGATGACAGATGAGAAATGAAAAATGAAAATCTGCTCTCACTCACGTACACACAGGCGTTCTCTCTCCAGACAGACAGGAATGTCTGTCTTACTAAGCCGAGGCATTGTGGTGTTTAGTATCCGTGATGCGAGTGTAGTTCGGATTCAGGTACACCACGCGGCCGCCGACGATGGTCGCGACCGCAGCGCCAGTCATTGCGCGTCCATGAAACGGACTGTTACGACTTTTCGATTTTGACGACGCCACGTCGAAGACCCATTCGCATGCCGGATCAAGAATCGTAATGTCAGCATGCGCGCCTTTCGCTAACGTTCCTCGATCTTTCAAACCAAAGATGCGGGCCGGATTCGCGGAGCACAACGAAACCAGGCGTCGGATATCGATGACCCCCTGATTTACCAAATCAAAAGCCAGGCCCACTGCGGTTTCGAGTCCAGTAATGCCAAACGGCGCCTCGTCGAATTCCAGTTCCTTTTCATCTGTGTGATGTGGAGCATGATCGGTGGCAATCGCGTCGATAGTTCCGTCTCGCAAACCTTCCAACAAGGCGGCCACATGATTGCGGCTCCGAAGCGGCGGGCTCATTTTTGTGTTCGTGTCGTATTCGGCGAGGGCGTCGTCAGTAAGGGTCCAGTGATGCGGCGCGACTTCGCAAGTAACCGGAAGGCCGAGTTCCTTCGCGCGTCGAACGGCATCAAGTGCGCCGGCAGTGGAAACGTGCGCGATGTGCACGGAGGCGCCCGTGAGTTTGGATAAAACACAGTCGCGAATGACATGCACGTCCTCCGCTGCCGCGGGCATTCCGCGGAGTCCCAGGATAAGGGACCAGCGCCCTTCGTGCATCACGCCGCCCGCGGTTAATGAAACGTCCTGGCAGTGGTCCACAACGGTGAGGTCAAACCCGTGCGCGTATTCCATGGCCCGTCGCATGATTCCCGCAGTCGGCACCGGCCGGCCGTCGTCGGAAACGGCAACGATGCCGGCATTCTTCATCTCGCCCATTTCGGAAAGCTCTTTGCCGTCGCAGCCCTTCGTTACGGCCCCAATTGGAAAAACGTTGGCGAGCTGTGCACGCTGCGCTTGTTCGATGATGAAGCGAGTGACTGCAGGACTGTCGTTAACCGGATCCGTGTTGGGCATTGCACAGATGCTGGTCCAACCGCCGGCCACTGCCGCTGCAGCTCCAGTAGCGATCGTTTCTTTGTACTCAGCGCCCGGCTCGCGCAGGTGCGTGTGAAGATCGATGAAGCCAGGGCTAACAATCAGACCGGTGGCATCCAACACTTCGACACCGGCGGGCGTCTGTTCGCCGCGCTCAAGTAAACCGGCGACACGTCCGTCTTCAATCAACAGATCTCTGCCGGTGTTAATTCCCTGCACCGGATCGACGAGGTAACCATTTGCGATAAGGAGCTTCATCTCTGGGGTTATTCGTACAATTTTCGCAGGATTGCGATTTGTTCTCTGTACATCTTCCGTGTTTCTCCGTGGTGGCTAAGCCCAACACGGCCCCCCACGCACACAGAGAACACCGAGGATGCACCGACTTAGAAAACTAATTCCTCAGTGCCCGCTCTTCTCATCAACTTCGCTGTGGCCTGCGCCGGCAAGCAGATACAGCACCGCCATGCGCACCGCAACTCCGTTCGTTACTTGGTCCAGGATCAACGAACGTCCACCATCCGCGATTTCCGATGCGATCTCTATGCCGCGATTGATCGGACCCGGATGCATCACTATTGCCTCCGGCGCAGCGCGTTCCAGGTGTTGTGGCTTGAGACCAAAGTGTACGGCATACTCCCGCAACGACGGAAAGAACGCCGCATCCTGTCGCTCGCGTTGAATTCTGAGAATCATCACTACATCCGCGCCTTCAATCGCGTCCTCGACTTTCTTCTCAACGCGCAGTCCTGACTCGACAATACCAGTGAATTCTTCCGGCACGAGCGTGCCAGGTCCCGCAATACTAACCGTCGCGCCGAGCTTGGTAAGCAGATGAATATTTGAACGGGCCACGCGCGAGTGGAGCACGTCTCCAATGATCGCCACCTTGAGCCCTTCTATTCGTCCCTTGTATTCGCGAATCGTCAGTGCGTCCAACAGCGCTTGCGTGGGATGCTCGTGTGAACCATCGCCGGCGTTCACGATCGGCGCGTTACCCATTCTTGCCAGGTGCGCCGGCGCGCCCGCCATCGAATGACGCACCACGATGCAGTCTGGCGACATCGCCTCCAGGTTGCGCGCGGTGTCGAGCAGGGTCTCACCCTTGCTAACACTCGAAGTGGAAACGCTGATATTGATTGCGTCCGCGGAGAGACGCTTGGCTGCGATTTCGAAGGAAGTACGAGTGCGCGTTGACGACTCGAAAAAGAGATTGATTACTGTGCGGCCCCGGAGCGCCGGCACCTTCTTGATTTCGCGACGAGAGATGTCGCGGAAGGTTTCGGCTGTATCGAGCAAGTGCGTGATCTCACCAGCTTCGAGTTCGCGGATGCTTAGAAGATGTTTGCGGTTGAACTGCACGTCGGTTGTTATGCCTTTGGTCTTGGCCTTTGGTCTTGGTACTTAGACCTTTGTACTTGGTTCTTCGATCTCAATACTTCGGGCGCCAACTAAGTACAAAGCTCAAAGTACAAAGCTCAAAATCCCAAGTACGAAGACCAAAAACCAAAACCTAAGACCATCATTAAAAAAGCGGCCATCGCTGGCCGCTGTTGCTTAAACCGTTTCTCCCGGAGGCCGTTCGACAATCACCACGCCTTCTTCCTCGTCAAACTCCTGGAGCATCACCTTGATTATCTCGCTCTTTTTGGTCGGCACCAGTTTACCAATGTAGTCAGCCTGGATCGGCAGTTCGCGATGTTCTTTGCCGCGGTCGATTA
>DASYMB010000274.1:0-3527 GCA_036009285.1 Pyrinomonadaceae bacterium
GGCGTAATCAAACATTTGACCATGGCAGAGCTCGAAGCCGGGCTCGATATGATCCGCGAGGCGCCGAAGGATGAAGGCGTGTTGCAGTTGATTGTGCGACGGCCGCGAATCGATCAGCGCGAAATTCTGGAAGAAGGCGAACTTGATCTGCTGGAAGGGCTGGTCGGCGATAACTGGAAGCTGCGCGGCAGCTCTCGTACGGCTGATCGATCTCCGCATCCGGAGATGCAACTCAACATCATGAACGCTCGCGTGACCGCCCTCGTGGCGCAGGATAAGGACCGCTGGCATTTGGCAGGCGATCAGCTTTACATCGACCTGGACCTAAGCGCCGAAAACCTGCCGGCAGGAACGCAACTCGCAATCGGCTCCGCGGTGATTGAAGTCACACCACTGCCTCACACGGGCTGCAACAAATTCGTTTCGCGATTCGGCCTCGACGCCATGAAGTTTGTGAATTCCGCCGTCGGTCGCGAGCTGCATTTGCGCGGCATCAACGCCAGGGTAGTGCAACCCGGAACAATTCGCGTGGGCCAGGTGGCGAGAAAACTAGCGACGGAAAATAGCTAGTTGGTAAGTTCGATAAGGAAGAGCAATGCCAGGCATTCATTACAGAACCGAGCGCGGTAGCGCCCGGTGCTAAGCTCATCTGCGCGCCAGGCGTCTATTAAGCTCGAAAAACTATGGCCGGTAAGTTGATTCCACCATCCGGCGCTACCGCGCTCGGTTCTGTAATCACCGTCACTAACTCGAAACTGACCAACTACGAAAATATATTTGAGAATGTTTTGCAGGCTGCACCCTATGCCGACACCAATCGAAACGGATGTAATCATCGTCGGCGCTGGTCCGACCGGTCTTTCCCTCGCAGGCCAGTTATTCCGGTACGGAGTTGATTTTGTAGTTGTCGAAAAAAACGAGGGCATTACTCCTTACTCAAAAGCGCTCGGCGTTCACGCGCGCACCCTGGAGATTTATGAACAACTCGATCTGGCAAAGAAAGCTCTTGAGCGCGGCACGATTGCCGGAAAAGTTCGTCTGCTCGAAGGCGGGAAGATAGTCGCCGAAGTTGATCTCTCGAACATCGGAGAAGGGCTAAGTGCTTACCCGTTCATGCTTGTTTTGGAACAGAGCCAGAACGAACTACTGCTTTACGAGTATCTGCAGAGTCACGGCTGGGACGTTCTCTGGCAAACCGAGCTCGAGAGTTTCTCTCAGGACGAAACGGGCGTTACTGCAACCGTGCGCGACAAGACCGGCGCGTCTCAAATTATCAGCGGCAAATATCTGGTCGGCTGCGATGGGCCAAAGAGTCCGGTCAGGCATGGCCTCGGGCTATCGTTTGCGGGCAGCACGTTTGAACGCCTGTTCTATGTGGCCGACGTGCGAATCGATTGGAAGTTCAGCCACGATGCACTGCATGGTTGTCTCACGCGAAATGCCGTCGTCGCTTTCTTTCCGATGCCGGGCGAAAAGCGTTGGCGCATCGTCGGCGCGTTTCCTGAAGGATTCGACAAGGACGAGGGCGAGGTCCTCTACGAAGAAATTGAAGCGCGTATCAAGGAGGAGGCCGAACTCGATCTCGACATCACCCGAGTTGATTGGTTCTCTACTTATAAAGTCCACACGCGCCACGTTGAAAGGTTTTCCTCCGGAAGATGTTTTCTCGCGGGCGACTCCGCCCACATCCACACTCCGGCCGGCGGCCAGGGAATGAATACCGGCATCCAGGACGCTTATAACCTGGCCTGGAAGCTGGCGCTCGTTCTGAAAGATGCGGCCGCGGAACGAATTCTGGAAACTTACAACGAAGAGCGGTTGCCCAATGCCAGGAGACTGCTGCAGACAACTGATCGAATGTTCAATCTCGCCGCCGGCACCGACTGGTTTCTTAATGTAATTCGCACGACAGTGTTCCCGCCGATGGCGAAGTTTATTCTCAGCATCGAGGCCGTCAAGAAAAGGTTCTTCATGTTGATTTCGCAAATCGGCATAACTTACCGCGACAGCTCTTTGAGCCTGCACGAAGACGACGAAGACTTTGAAATTAAAGCCGGCGATCGCATGCCCTACTTCCTGGTCGACGGCAAGAGTATTTACGAAAAGCTGCGCGAGCCGAAATTCCACTTGCTCACTTTTACTGACGGCGGGAGTGATTACCTCGACGATTCGCAAAGACCCGCGAGCGGAATCGAAGGCAACAACGCTGACCTGATTGATCGTTACGTCGTTCCTCTTTACCCGCAGGTGGCGGAAGTTTTCGGCAGTGAAAAACCATTCAACGTGTTGTAGCGACCAGATAACTACATCGCGTTCGTCTCGTCGGATACGTCCTGGAGTCGAGCGACAACGTATCTAAGAAATGTCATGGGAAGCGGCGAGTAAAAAATCTTCGTGGTGTTTCATGGTTTGAAATTATCTCTGTGCGTCCTCTGGGTTCTCTCTGTGGTAAACAATCGCTGATAAGATTCACCACCACCGAGGCACAGAGAACGAGTTTACACAGAGGAGACTAAACAGCCGTGAGGTATTCGCGTGAATGATAGGAGCACTTATGCAGAATGATGAACAAGAGATACGTGAACTCATCGCCACCTGGCTCAGTGCGACGAAGGCAGGAGACGCGGAGAAAGTTTTAAGTCTCATGGCGGATGACGTCGTGTTTCTGATCTGCGGTCAGCCGCCGATGCGTGGCAAGGCGGCCTTTGCCGCGTCGCTCTCTGCTTTGAGTCAGGTCATGATCGACGCGACCAGCGAGATACAGGAAATCAAAGTGCTTGGCGAATGGGCTTACACGTGGACTCATCTATCTGTAGTCATTACGCCGAAGAATGGCGGGGCCTCGGTAACGCGCGCAGGCAATACGCTATCGATTCTGCAAAAGCAGAATGGTTCCTGGTTGATGCTTCGCGACGCGAACATGCTCGCTCCAGTAGCGTCCTGATGAATTTTCTCTTTGCTACCTCCGTGTCCTTTGTGCCTCTGTGGTAGCCCTTTATCAGCGCTTACTCACCACCGAGGCACAGAGTAGACGGAGATAGACAGAGATCAGTTCAAACTGGAACCCTACAGCAGTTTTGTTTTTGCAGGTTCGAAAACACAAGGAGGGAATGATTATGGCTGAAGAACATCTGGCAACTTATTTGAATGATCATTTGGCAGGCTCGGTAGTTGCCGTCGAACTCATGGAAAACCTCGAAGCAGTCTACGCCGATACGCCCGTGGCAAAGTTCGTTGCCGAACTACGCGCCGACGTTGAAGCGGATCGCGAGGAGTTGGCGGCGCTGATGGGCCAACTGCAAATTTCCGAGAGCCGCACGCGGAAGGCGTCCGCGTGGTTGACGGAAAAGTTTACGGAACTGAAGCTACGCCTCGACGACTCGACCCGTGGCGACCTGCGACTTTTCGAATCCCTCGAAGCTTTGTCGCTCGGGATCGAAGGAAAAAAGTCGTTGTGGGTAGCCTTGTCCGCGGCGGCGGAAGTTTCGCCGGGACTTCGGATCGCGGACTATGAACGATTGAAGACG
>DASYMB010000275.1:0-9161 GCA_036009285.1 Pyrinomonadaceae bacterium
TGATATCACCGGCGGATAAACGGTAGTTCAAAGTCCAAAGTCCAAAGTCCAAAGTCGAACCGCCGTGATTTGACTTTGGACTTTGGACGTTGGACATTGGACTCGATCATGAAGCTTACGTTTTTAGGTACCGGAACATCCACCGGCGTTCCTTCCATTGCCTGCGAGTGCGAGACTTGCACGTCTCCGGATCCGCGCGATAAACGCTTGCGAGTTTCCGTTCTCATTGAACATGGGGCACAGTCTGTTCTCGTAGACACTTCCTCCGACTTTCGCCAGCAGGCCTTGCGCTACGGCTTGAAGAAGCTTGATGCGGTGCTCGTCACGCACTGTCATGCCGATCACATTTTCGGACTCGACGATATTCGCCCGCTGAATTTTCGCTACGGCGCGCTTGGGCTCTACGCCAACGAGCGCGCCTGGGTCGACATTCGACGCATCTTCAAATACATCTTCGAGCCTTCACATTTTGGCGGCGGCCTGCCACAGGTGATTCCCCACACGGTTACTCCCGGGGCGCAGTTCTGTTTGGAAAAAGATTTACTGATTACGCCGCTGGAAGTAATCCACGGGCGACTTCCGGTGATGGCTTACCGCTTCAACGACTTTGCTTATGCGACTGACCTTAGCGAGATTCCACCGGAGACAATGACAGCGATGCGCGATCTCGACGTGCTGGTGCTCGACTGCCTCCGCTTTAAGGAACATCCCACGCACCTCTGGCTCGACAAGGCGCTCGAGTATGTTGAAAAACTGAAACCGCGCCGCACTTACTTCACGCACATCGCGCACGATGTTAAGCACGAGCGCGACTCCAACAAACTACCGGCGGGAGTTGAGTGGGCTTACGATGGGCTGGAAGTGAGTGATGAGTAATGAGCGATGGAGAGCGAGCCCGGAGGTTCAGGTTTCAAGCTTTAGCTTGCGTACTTCCCCAACACACAACCTGAAGGTTGAACTCTAAACTGCATGAGACTATTTCACGGAACTGATAACGCCGAAATACAACGACCAACAGTGCTGACGCTCGGTGTATTTGACGGTCTGCATCTTGGCCATCAACTGATCATGAGCACCGTGGTGGAAAGGGCGCGCGAGACTGGCGCAGTTCCTACCATCATTACTTTCGATCCGCATCCGCGCGCCGTGTTGCATTCTGAATCGGCGCCGCCCCTGCTGCAAACTCTTGATCAAAAAGTTGAAGGGTTTGGCGTGCTGGGTATCGAACAGACGATCGTGATTCGTTTCGATGAAGAGTTTTCTCAAATCCGTGCTGAAGATTTTCTCCGCGACATCGTTAAAGATCGGCTGCATGCAAAAGAAGTTTATCTCGGCCGTGGCTTTGCGTTTGGCCATGATCGCGAAGGCAACATCGAACTGCTGAGGCGCGTCAGCCGCGAATCTGATTTCTTTGCCGACGAGGTGCCGGAGGTGCGCTTCCGAAATCAGCGCGTGAGTTCCAGCAAGGTACGCGGGCTGTTGTCGGAAGGTAACGTGAACCTGGCGCGCCGGCTGCTCGGCCGCCCGTATGGCGTGGAGGGTCTCGTGGAACGTGGCGCCGAACGAGGAGCGGGGCTCGGGTTTCCCACGGCCAACTTACATCCCAGGAACCGCGTCATACCTAAGAATGGTGTCTACGTTACCGGAACGTTGATTGACGGCCAATAAACGTTACCGGAACGTTGATTGACGGCCAATGGCGCCGCAGCGTTACCAATGTTGGCGTGCGGCCCACTTTTGAAGCGGATTCGGAACCTTCGGTCGAGACTTTCGTACTCAACTGGGCCGGTGATCTTTATGGAGACGTGGTGCGGGTGCGCTTTTTACACCGCCTTCGGGACGAACGAAAGTTTGCTTCCATTGAAGAGTTGAAGGCGCAAATCGAGAAAGATGTGGAGCGGGCGCAGAGTTATTTTGAACGTGGCGGATCCAAGCACATGCTTTCGCTGGTTTAGTTTTGTCAGAACCGCGAGCGGTAGCGACCGGGCCTTCCGTACTAAGATTTGGCACCAATCAACAAAGCCCGCTGAAAGTCCTGTTAGTTATTTATGAATAACGATCAAGCATTAATTCCGCTGACAGTTATCCCGGCCGACAACGGTAACGGTACCGCCGTGGCCAAGCCTGCCGGCTATCAGACCGGCACGGCTTCGATCAAAAATATTACGGCTCCCGAGCCGCTCAGCGATGAAACGGTAGCTGCGATTCTCAAGGGACGTGGGCTGCGTGGTTGGTTTCGGCTGGCGAGAGTAGCTCGCGTGCTCGGGTTGTTTACGCTTTATCTGTTTCTCGACACTTATGATATTCGCGCCGAGTTCAACCGTCGCATGGCCGAGCGTCTTCATGAGGAAACAACGCCGAACAATCTGATTGCACGATTAAAGATTCGCTGTAAAAACTTCGTTAGTTTCGTTTTCGATAAATCTGTCCGACTGCTTCGGCTAATCGTTTTTCGCGGCCGCGAAGGATCCGAGAGTAAGGAAGCGCGTCTCAAAACTCAGGCGGTCTGGTTGAGCAGAAGCTTGATCGGTCTGGGTCCGACGTTCATCAAAATAGGTCAGGCACTCGGCACCAGGGCAGACCTGCTGCCGCTTGCTTACGTGAAAGAGTTGTCGACGCTGCAGGACCAGGTGCCCGCCTTCGCAACTGCCGAAGCATTCTCGCGCATCGAAGCGGAACTTGGTCGCAGTTTGCAAGAGTGTTACGCGGAAATTGATAGCGAGCCGGTTGCCTCAGCTTCGTTGGGCCAGGTCTATCGCGCTCGTTTGGCAACCGGTGAGGAGGTGGCTGTTAAAGTCCAGCGCCCGGACCTTGAACAGATCATCTCCTTCGACGTCGCGATACTTTATCGCATAGTGAAGCTCATTAACCGTTTCTTCCCGCGGGCCAACGAGAATGCCGATTGGGAAGGCATGCTGCGCGAGTTTCACTCGACGATCTTCGAAGAGATGGACTACGTGAAGGAAGGTCGCAACGCGGATCGGTTCCGTTACAATTTTCGCACCTGGCAAGTTGTTCGCGTGCCGAAAATCTACTGGTCGCATACGAGCCGGCGCGTGTTGACGCTGGAATTCATTCGCGGTACGAAGGTGACCGACGTCGAAGGTTTGCGTGCGCGCCGCGTCTCGGCCGTCAAAGTTAACCGCTTGCTGGTTCGCACTTATCTGAAGCAACTCTTGGAAGATGGTTTCTTCCACGCCGATCCGCATCCGGGAAATCTGCTGGTGCTGGATACTGGCCACCTGGCTTTCTTCGACTTCGGAATGGTTGGCCGTATCACCCCCAGACTGCAGTCGCAGATGATCGATGCATTCTTTCACGTGGTGGCCCGCGACGTTTACGGCCTGGGCCAGGACATTATCAATCTCAACTTCCTCAAGCCGGGCGTGGATCCGGAGACGGTACGTCCCGTGGTTGAAAAACTGTTCAGCGTTTATCTCAACCTCAAGCTCGGCGAAGTCAAGTTTAAGGAGTTGACTTACGATCTCGCCGAAGTGATCTATGAATATCCTTTCCGTTTGCCGGCAAACTTCACTTACATCATGCGTGCGCTGATGACGCTGGAAGGCATCGGCATCGTCACCGACCCGGAGTTCAGCTTCTTCGAAACGGCGAAGCCTTATGCGAAAGAGTTTATGCTGCGACGCGAGGGCAAGGCATTTCGTAAATTGATCTTCGACAAGATAGCGGGCCGCGAGAATGGCAACGGCAGTATTGAATGGTCGCGTGTTTGGAAGCTGACGAAGATGGCCGCGCAGATGTACCTTCAGGGCTAAAGCAGCAATACAATGCTTCCGTCAGAGAGAGAGAGAGGCCGAAATTGAGTTCCATCACAATCAATCTTCGAGAGGAACAAATGGCGAGACTCCAGGAGATAGCTTGTCGGCTTGGGATATCTGTGGAAGACCTTGCTCGCGTGAGCCTCGAGGAATTACTCGCGGCGCCCGACGAAAGATTTGAACACGCGGCTGACTATGTTCTTAAGAAGAATGAGGATCTCTATCGCCGGTTCGCTTGATGCGCTGCGCAGTTCTAACAAGGGACGCGGATACAAACTCACTGGGAGCACGGCATCTCATAACAATGAGTATGCAATCGCGCTCCCAGTATTCGTGTAACTGGTTATGCTTATCTTTATTTCAGCTTCTCGCCGTTTGCGGCCGGCAGGTTCATCTGGTTGCGGAAGAGGTTCAGCAGTACAGTGTGCCTATACCGCCGCCGCCATCGCCTGTGCCGCCTGAACCACCCGAAGCCATAATGTCTGGCGTGATGCGCACACCTTTCTCGCCGATCACTTTCAGCACTTCAACCAATGCCACGCCCTGCGCGCCGAGCGCGTTGACCTGTTCGCGATAGGCGACGCCTTGCGCTTCACCCATCAGCCGCACCTTCTCCGCTTCAGCCCTGCCGGTTTGGGAAATGTAGTGGGCCTCGCCCTCACCTTCAGCCTTGCGTTGCTCGGCGCGCTTGCCGGCGATCTCGACGCCAACCGTTGCTCCCATCAAATCTTTCTGATTGTCGGCTTGTGATTTCGTTCGCTCGAGTTGAATGCGCTTTTCCTCAGCCTCGCGCTGGGCGTTGTACATGTTCTGGCGCTGCTCCGCGAGGATTTTCTCAGTCTGCGTTTTCATCAACTCCTCGGGCAGGTGAATGTGGCAGATGAGCACGTTGACTACGTCGACGTGATACTTCAACAGGTGCGCGCGCACCCGAGCTTCGGCGCGCTCCTGCTCTTCGTGACGGTTTTGCAAGTAAGCCATCGCCGACGATTCCGAGGCCTGATTGCGAAAGATGGAGTCGATCAGCGGATGCATTACGTTCTGGACCAGGCGATCGATACCGCCGATCTTCGCGACCATGAAAGGCGCGTCTTCCGGCTTGACGCGAAATACTACGCGCACTTCCAACTGCATAGTGAAGCCGTCTTTCGAAATCACTTCAAAGGGATTGAAAGTATTGACGACTTCGCCCGACGTCCATTCAACCGTTTGATTGGTGGTCGGAATAATGATTGGCGTAATCGCGAGGGTGTTCACGTAGTAGCGGCCCGGGCCGACCACCGTCTCCTGAATGCCGCGATAACCTTCGGGAACGACGTACGCTTCGTGGGCGCCTTCATCAAGCCGCCGGTCCGCCGGGTCGCCGCTCATCAACTCCATTTTGATCTCAGCCGCAGTGCGGCCTTCATCGAGCTTGTCCAGCAGGGCCGCCGATTGCTCAGCTTGCTCTTTCTCTTCGCGCTCCATGCGCTCGCGTACCTTTGCCGCCATCTGACGACGAATATCCTCGGAAGGATCCTTGCCGGTGTTGGATACAATCACCGCGACCTCGCCGGGCTTCACCTCTTTCGCGCTTTCAGGAATAACCTTGAAGAGTTGCGGATTCACGTAATAGGTTCCGGGCAGCAGGATGTCCTTCTGTGGGCCACGCTGGCCGCTGCTGTTGATGAACTCGTGACCGTCCTGAAAATTGTCGTGGCCTGGAATTGACTCAGCGACGTAATCGCCGGGATTCAACGGCGCACCATCCAATGCTTCCACTAGACCAATCTGATTTTCGTTAATCATAGTTGCATCGTAGAGCCGGATAGTGAACAAGCCCGGCTTAACTTCTGATGAACCATTCTCGATGGGCACAGACTGCGTCAGGATGCGGTAAGTGCCGGGTGTGAGAATGTCGACTTGTGGACCACGCTGCCCACCGGACGCAACGAACAGCTCGGCGTTTTGAAAACTGAGATGGCCTTCAACAGCTTTCGCGAGCAGCCGACCCGGATCGAGTGGCGCGCCGTCGGCAGCGATTATGATTCCCACTTTTCCCTGCGGAATCACGGTCGTCTTCGCGACCGACACGCGGAACAAGTATGGATGAATGGGCCACAAGCCCGGGGGCAGCGTTCGCAGTTGAATGCCCTTCACACCACCCTGCTTGATGAAAGCGATCGGGTCCTGGAAATTGTTATGAGCATTTTGCGCGCGGTCCAGAGCAAAGATTCTGCCCGGCAGCATCGGTTCACCGTCCACAGCTTCGACGACGCCCAATTCGTCCGCACCAATCTCAATGAGCGGAACCTTCCTCACTACACGCTCGAACGGATACTTGATCAAATGCAGGCCGGGTTTAAGCACGTCAGCCTGTATCCCTACTTCGCCTTCCGTGGCCACTACTCTTCCCGGCGGCATCTTGGCGCCAAAATATCGACGCTCCTTGATCGCAATCTCCCGCGCATCGACGTTGACCAGAATTCGTTTGAGTATGATGAGCAGGACGATGAGTAGAAACAGTCCTACCAAGAGCAGCGGTAGCAATGAAACAATGTCAACGTTTTCCATGGGTCTTGCCTCTTTCAGTTAAGGGGTTTGGGAGTTGAGTCGGGTTAATCATTGTGGCCCGCTTCCAATTCGCGGCGCGCGCTACGCAGGGCGCGTTTCAAGAGAAAACCCGCGCCAGAGCTTCTCGTGGGTGAAGATAGTATCCAGAATTCACCTTCGAGTATAGAGCGCAACTCCGGCGCAGCAATTTCAGACGGGCGCTGCTCGCGCCAAAACTCCAGCGCGCTTTCTACGGCGCTCTGGTAGACCGCAGCATCGTTAGAGAGCGCAGCAACGTGGAGCATGCTGGCGGTTGAGCCACGGTCGGGCGCGCGTCTGTAAGAATCTATCACCCTTTCAGCGAGTGCTTTGTTTACCTGCAATTCGTGCTGGGTTACATAAGAAACGAGAGCGAGCAATTTAGGATCAGAATCGCAGGCGCTGAGAAGTAAATTCAACGCTACTTCGTAGATTTCGGTATCCCCGGATTGGTGAGCTTCCAGCAGCGTTGATTTCTCGCCGGCCTTTGCGCGTTCAACTAAGGCGCTGCGGCTTGCCGAAGCATTCGTGCTTGCTTCCAACCTCGCCTCGGCTGCGGCTTGCGCAATAGCGGAGCTGTCTGACGGACCATCGATGAATAACCCGCGACCCGGCGGTGGGCGGAGAGCCTCTATTTCAATTGAAGACGTCGGCTTCTGCCAAAAATAGATCGCGATAGCCAGGATGGCCAGAACGAAAAAGGAAGTGATGAGAAAGGTGACCATGTCGGTCAACGATAGCGAAGCTTCGCATGTACCCAGCAAGCCGCTCGTCGTCTGCCTCATTATACGCGTGGGACGATCCACGGGTTTCAGAAACCGGACTCAACCTCTGCTGGGACCGCGGGCCGCCTCGCGAGAGTGGGCGCCGAATAGTTTCAACTTAAGCTTAGAAAGCGGACTTGTCCGCCTGGGACCGCGGGGCACAAGTACCCTTTCTAAACAGAGCTCTCGGTATCCCTGCTTGCAAATCTAAATGAACCGAATGCCGCGAGTGCGATAACGATTGTTCCCAGCAGTCGGATTGCGCCTGCAACCTTCGCCGTTGCCGGAAGAAGATCCAGACTAGTGAGCAAGTAGTTCCAGTCGTGAACTGAATCCTGACCACCCAGCAGGGGCAGTTCCAATGCCACAGCGTCTCCGGCGTAGACGGAAACATTCAAAATGCTTTCGCCAACCCAGAAGAGCACGAGAGCAGCCGAATAGTATTTGCCGTGATACCAAAAGTAGCCGACGAAAAGCGCCGGCATGATTACCTGGAAGAGCGAGCCGCCGGCAATCATCATGAACTCTCCGAAGGGACTGAAGACGAGGTGGCCCGCTTCGTGAATGACGAGATTCACGCCATCGATCAAATGCCATTGGTAAGGATCGTAAGCGCACCAGAAGAAATACAAACTCGCGATCACAGCCACTGCCAGCTTCGGTCGCGACATTCGGGTGGAATCGTTATTTGCCAATGATTGCATTGAAGAACAGAGGATAAGTTGCCAGCGACTGGCCGCGATATTGTGGACGGAAACCGAAAAGAATAATGCGACCTTGGCCCATTGTGACTTCGACGAGTGCGGCCTTTCCTCGGATGCGACTCTCGCCTAACAGCCAACCTGACAGAAGCGGATTCTTGTTGGATGGGTAGCGGGCGATAATGCAGGCGCTTGATGCTGGGAGCGTAGACATCTTGTCTGCAGTCTCGCGCCGACCGCCCGCAGGTCCCGAGGAAACCACTTCGAAAACTGGCGAATCTTCAACCCAGGCAATCGTTTCTTTCGGCATACCCTGAGCGAGCGGATGTGAGGTATCGAGTTCGATGCGCAAAATGGATCCCGGCACAAAGAATTCTTTTTCAGACACGTCGGCGACGACGTCGCGCACCGGCAGTTTGAATTGTTCGATGGCAAAAGTTGAAGCCCGATTCAAACAAACCAGCGTACCACCTTGCTCGACAAACTCGCGCAAAGCCTTCACGCCTGTCGGTCCAAGTCCGCCCGTGTACTGGCTCGGCATCATGCCCGCCGCGTTACCGTTGAGGATTCTACCGGGGATTTGATCGGGAATCAGAATTGAATCGTACTTTGAATTGAGGTTGCCGGAACGAATGTTTGCGTCCTCGAGAGAGGAAAAAGTGTAATGTTGTTGTGCCAGCGCCCATCGGCTCCAACCCTCATCGATGGCGGGAACGTGCGACCGGTAAATGCCGAGCTTCTCATCTGCAACGCCAAATCCGCTGCACACGTTCATCCCGTCCTCTGCCGGCAGGTGGTAAGCGAAAGGCTGGTAAACGGCCCGCACCTCTACCCCCATCAATAGCGAAAGTGTGTGCGCGGTAACGTCGTAAGGAAAAATTGGATGGCCTGAAGTATCGCGCAAGTTTGGGTAGTGCTGATTCTCCAGCAACGCCTTCGCAAAGGAACTGTAAGGCTGAGCCATCCGTATCACCGATGTTTTCGCTGGATACTTGACTCCTGCGGCCATGAATGGCAGCGGCAAATCCACATCAACCGCGGCCCGGTCCAGCGTTTCGATCAGGTCTGACTGATGGCGCGCCGGCGGAACTATGAAAGCGTACAACTCACCCTTTTTGCGCGGCCGTACCGCTTCCTTCCCAATCTCAAAAAATCTGCTCAACCACTCTTCGCGATTTTCGGAAGCATGTCGCAACAACAGAAACGCCGCCCTGGTCATGTAGTTTGTAATGTCACGCAGGCGCCACTCGCCGCCGCGCCACAACGGACCAAAGTTCGCCGACTCCTTTTTGGGATCGTAACCCTGTTCCCGGCTACGCAACTGGTCAAACTTAACCGTGATCGGA
>DASYMB010000276.1:0-10042 GCA_036009285.1 Pyrinomonadaceae bacterium
TGTCGGTCTTGTGCGAATTGCTTCAGCACCTCGTATGCCCGGCTCTGGTCGTCATAGTCATAGGCCTCTACTACTAACGCCCCAAACCGTTCCAAGTTATTCAACCGATCTATTTTGTCCTCGCGAGAATACGCGCAGCACGTCGAACCAGCCATCGGCAAACTGCTCTTCCGTCAGTCTGGTAAAACTCCACTCATTGCTTCGGCGAAGCTTGAATTTGAGAACACTGACTACAAGTGCCGGCGAGTAGGGGAGGACGCGCGCGCGCTGCGGCGGCTCATCCTTCAACTCGTAGACACTCCACCAACCGAAATCGTGGCGGGCTTCGATCAGCAACTCCTTAGCGAGTTTCTCCTTCATCGTGGGCGTGCGCATGACGACATATTTGACGCCAAGCAACTTTGCTCGCTCGATGTGCTTCGAGAGCGGCTGGGCAACGAAGTCGAGGTCGTCAGCGAGAGCGGAGCTGACACCGAAGCTGTCCGGGTAACTCGAGAGTGCATTTACCGCCGGCAGCATGAAGAGAGCATTCGGGGATGCTTCGTGGAAGACGGCGACAAGCGTTTCGTTCCCTTGCGCGCCGAGATAGGAATTCAACGCTCGTGCATCGAAGCTGGAGTCTGCATAAGCCGGGGTTAAGGTGGGGTTGATGACCTCTACCAGATAGCGCCCGTCGCGGTGACCGCTAGCGAAGGACAGGAGTTCGTCAATCTCACTCTTGTCGCCCTCCTTGAAAAAGGACCGGGCGTTTCCCAGCGCGGCACGGGCGACGTGAGTATGAAGATGGCGAGCAGCACCAACGCCGTCGCGGTGGTGCGCCGCCACCGCCGCCGTGTTCGTAACGACTACGGTGATCGGAGATCTCTTTCTCTATCTCCGCGAAACAGACGCCATGGGCGACGAGCGTCGCCGACGACTGAAAGAGCGACACAGGTTGCGTGCCTACTCGCGTGGGTTCTGCAGGAAGGCCTACCAATGAGTCAGAGACGGAGTAGCTGCCGCTGGCGTAATAGTCAAACATCGGCAGATCGATTAGCGGGCGGCCGCCGTTCATCGCCGCGCTTACAACCTCTAAAAGCGGCAGCGCAAAAACGGAAGCTAGCGAGTGCGGGTTGCCGGGCCATTCGGATTTCGGTGAAGGTGTGGGCGTCGCGGTCGACTGCGACCCACGGTCACCGGTGTCGTTGCATCGCCTATTGGACGGCGGGCAGCGCCGCCTGGTTGATGGCACGGGTGGAACTGCCTGCGGATTGTGGCGCAGGACGCGTCGCGCCGAATCCAGGTTCGGCAGGTCGGAAGCGTCTGAGTGACGGAGCCCGGGAGGCGATGCCTTCAAGGGTTTCTCAACTGCTGTAGAGCCGCTTGCTTCGGCATCAGTGTCATGTCGCGGGTCGTCGCCTGCCGCTTCACGGCCCCTGTCATCAGTGCCATCATCGAGACCCTCACCCTCCTACGCGGGCCCGCTGCCTGGAAAAAATGCTTCGTTTATTGGCTAAAGAGTAAGCAAATGTATTTTGACGTTGAGGAGTCGCACTGTTGGGATGTGGTAAAGGTTTCACCCGACATTGAAACAGCAGGCCCCCAGGTGGAAAAATGAAGACTACCTCTCAACACATTCCCTTCGCTCGGCTCGCGGACCTTGCGGAACAGCGAGTCTCTCCGGACGAACGAACCGCATCATTGGCACACATCTCAGCCTGCTCGGTTTGCGCTCGACAACTCGAACAAGTCGGACAGGTTTTGGAGTTGATGAGGACCGACACTGCCCCGGATGCGCCGCGGGATGTGCGCGCCTTTGCGGTCAGCCTTTTCAGTCGTGGCGAGAATGCCGGCGAGCCGTCGCTTTTGCGGCGCATTGTTGCGGCTCTGAGTTTCGACAGCACTTCAAATCCGGCGCCCGCGTTTGGTGTCCGTTCAGGATACGCGACGTCGCGACAGTTGCTATATTCAGCCGAGGAGAATGATATTGACCTCCGCATAACCCCGGAAAAGGAAAATTGGATTGTGGCGGGACAGGTGCTGGGCGAGGGATGCGTCGGGGGACGCGTTGAACTCGAAGGTGCAACCGAACGTGTCGAAGCCGGCCTCAACGAATTATGTGAATTCACACTGCCGCCGGTGTCAGCAGGCAGTTATACTTTGCGCTTGCGATTGGGAAATGCGGAGGTTGAGATTCCCCGGCTCGAGCTCAGAACTTAACACTGAATATCTCATGAGACATTCAGAGTAGCTTTGAATTCCAGATAATCAGAACCGTAGGAAAGCATGCAGCATGCAAAAGCTGGCGGCCCTTCTGGTCGAGGCACGCAATGCGGAGTGCGAAGCATTGCTACGGCAAAACTCTGCCCTGGCCGATGTTCAACTTGCTTACGTCTTAAAAGACACTTGCCTGGTCGGTTGGAGCAGTGAACCTACCCGCGCGCTCGCCGCAGCCTCAGCGCTCAAGCTGCTTTCCCAACTTAACTCCGATTCGGAAATCGCCGCGTTGCGCGCGTGGGGCGCCGGCCTGGAAGCCAGGTGAGGGGATTCTGAGCACAGTGCCAAACGGGCAGTTTGGCACCTGGAGCGGAACATCAATGGCCGCCCCGATAGTTGCAGGGGAGGCCGCGTTAATCCATGCCGCTTTTCCTTCGTTGTCAAACAGAAAGATTGCCGATCACATCGAGCGGCACAACGTTCAAATGGATGGGCCAAATCCAAACAAGCGAATCGACGTGGGCGCCGCGCTGACCAGCGCACCCGGGGACGACTCAACCAGCACCGTTCAGGTTAACGCCCCAGTTTCGCAGTGAGCGAAGGCCCGTTGAGCGCGCAAATCACAGTGACCCGCTTCGGCGTGACTTCAGGGACTGCCTCGGTCGACTACGTAACCAACGATTTTGCGGGAATAAGCAACTGCGACGTGGTTGGCGGCAACGCGTCTTCGCGCTGCGACTACCTGGCCACCCGTCGGCACGTTGCACTTCGCGCCGGGGGGACTTCCAAAACCATTCTAGTTCCCATCGTTGAGGATTCTTTTGCTGAAGGCAGCGAGAGTTTCACTGTCAACCTGAGCAACGCGACCGGCGCGAATCTCGTTTCGCCCGCCACGGCTATAGTATTAGTCAACGACAACGAAGCAGTAGATGGTTCCAATCCTATCGATCAGGCCGGCGCTTTTGTACGCCAGCAGTATGTCGATTTCCTCAATCGCGAACCCGACTCCGCGGGCCTCGCCTTTTGGAGCAACGAAATTACCTCGTGTGGAAACGAGCAAACCTGCATTGACGGTAAACGTGTCAACGTTTCCGCCGCGTTCTTTCTCTCAATTGAATTTCAGGAGACTGGTTATCTTGTCTATCGCAGTTACAAAGCCGCCTATGGAAACCTGGCCGGCGCACCGGTACCATTAACTCTCAGCGAATTTCTGCCGGACACGCAGCAGATGGGTAAGGGCGTTATCGTCGGAGTTGGCAATGGCAAGTTCAACTGGAAAATAACAAGCAGGCGTGGGCATTGGATTTTGTCTCGCGAGTTCGCTTCAGCACGCGCTACGCGACTTCTATCGCACCGGCTTCGTTCGTTGATGCGCTGTATGCAAACGCCGGCGTCACGCCAACAACGACGGAGCGCAACGCCGCGATCGCTGAATTTGCCGCCGCCGCGACAACTACCGACTTGGCGGCGCGTGCGCGCGTGCTACGGCGTGTGTCTGAAAACGGAATCTTGACGCAACAGGAATTGAATCGAGCGTTTGTGCTTGCGCAATATTTTGGATATCTACGCCGTAATCCAAACGACGCGCCGGAAGCCGGCGTAAACTTCGACGGCTACAACTTCTGGTTAAGCAAGCTGAGTCTATTCAAGCAAGCTTAGTCAATTCAACGGCAACTTCGTCAACGCTGAAATGGTGAAGGCGTTTCTGATCTCGGGCGAGTACCGCCACCGGTTTGGCCCGTAGACTCAATTCTTTCCGCCTTGAGGGGCATGAGTCAGTGCCGCTCCGATGTCGATCCGCTTGTTAGGATTCGGACCCTGGATGCGAATTGTCTGCCGCTCGATATGATCGATGAGCTTCCGGTTTTCGATATTCGGGAAGGCCGCACGAAGCAACGCCGCTTCACCGGCAACGATTGGCGCAGCCATCGACGTGCCGCTCCACGAACCATATTGCCCATTGGGAACGCTGCTGAGAATTCCCTGCCCCGGGGCCACGACGCCGATCCAGGAACCACGAGTTGAAAAGCCTGCCAGCAAGTCCTGCTGAGTCGAAGCGCCGACAGCCAGGAGCCCGTCCACATTTTCTGCGGCCGGAAATTGTTCGTCAGTGTTTGAGTCATTTCCTGCTGCCGCAACGATGATCAATTTTGGATTTGCTACTGCCGGAAAATTATCTTCGCCCGGCGCTGGGTCGTCGTCGCAAACCCGAGACAACACACTGCTCATTAGTTTGGTGTGGCGCAGGGTGGCCAGGCTAAGGTTGATTATGTCAGCCCCGTCAGGCGTGTTCGGATCGCCGTCCGGATTCACGGCGTACGCCAGCGCTTCGGCCAATACCCAAACATTGCCCAGTCCATTCTGGTCCAGAACTCTGATGGGAATAATTTTCGCTTCGGGCGCAACCAGCGCGATCAAACCGGCGACGTGGGTGCCGTGGCCGTAGGGTCCGAGTTGCTGGTTGCCCACCTCGCTCGGGTCATTGTCGTTGTCGACAAAATCGTATCCCGGCAGCAAGTGCCCGGCGAGGGCCGGATGGGTGACGTCCACGCCCGTATCAAGCACGGCGACCTTGATCGGCCCATTGGGACCGGTGCCGCGGTTTACTTGATGCGCGGCGGCCAGGTGGATCGTCTGCGGCGCCCATTGCGTTGTGTAAGCGCCCGGGTCGCCAACGCTCCAACCGTTGCCGACGCTCCAGCCGTTGCCCCCACCTTCCGGCGGTTTCTGCGTAAAGTTAGGTTCCGCGAAAACTACCCGCGCATCCTGGGAAAGCGCGCTGACGCGATTGTCAACTCGGGCGCCATCCGTAATTCGCAAACGGTAAATCGGGCGAGAACCAAATTGGCCAAGCGGATTCGGATCGAGAGAAAATTGCCAGGCGATCGCGGCCAAATCGTCGACGCTCTGGAGCTTTACGACTACTTCGCCGGGAACAAATTCTTCATCTCCACCGCTGGCGCGCACCGCGACTGGCTCGCGCTCGCCCGGCAAAGAGGAGAGAGCAAAAAGAAGCAGACAAACTAAGAGCGCGATTTTGCGGATACCATTGTTCATTTGGTCGATGCTCCAACGTCAGCAACAACAGTGCCACTCGGTTAAGATTTCGTAGGTGTTGATTCCAGCGTTGAATATTGGGCTACTCTCATCCAAAGCGCCCGCCGTCGCGTTTCAGGGGAGCTCAATTTGAAACACTTCGTTTCTCTTCGCGTCCGACGAGCACGTGGGACCGTTCGCTGATAAGAACGGGCAAATGCAGCATTGCTCGACGGTAGCAGTGATACCTGTACGTCCTAAACTCAACCTGCTAGAATTCCTTGCAAGAAACCTGGCATCTACTCCCGTAAATACCTAAAACTGTTTCTTGGAAGGTGTCCCCTGGGACAACCTGAGCTTCGGTTATGAAAAAGAGAGCTAACCTTCGGCTAGTCATCTTCTTCACACTGCTGACCTCTGTGCTAACGGTCGTGGTGATTGGCACTTGGGAGAAAGTCTTGCGCACGCCCTTCTTCGGCTGGGTGGAACGAAATTATCCCGGTCCCGAAAACAGCATTACGCGTTTGAACATTGAGCAGCGCGTCGAACACTTCTTCATTTCGATGACCGTCGACGTGGTCGTCGTCAGCATCCTGCTGGCCCTCGTAGATCGTCAGCAGCGACGGCTTGCCGAGAGCGAAAAGCGGTATCGGGCCCTCTTCGAACATGCCAACGACGGCATCGGGGTGGTGCATGCAACTGACTTCAAGCTGGTCGAGGCCAACAACAAATTTGGCGAAATTCTGGGCTGCGATGTGCGTGGGCTTGCAGGCAGCGACGTGCGAGACCTGCTGCGCCCGCAAGCGGAGGGCGGCCGCAACGGCCATCCGCCTGCTTCCCCCACTTCCCTCGCCGGACTGTTCACCAATAGCGATGCCGGTGAAGTCGAGCTGATGCTCGGCGTCGCGCCAAACGAGTCGCGTCTCGTCGCCGTCTCATTCAGCACCATTACCGCCAACGCCGAGCGGCTGATTATCCTGCTCGTACGTGATCTCTCGGCGCGCAAACGTTTGGAAGACGAGCGGCAGGAGATGCAACGACAGCTTTACCAGTCAGCGAAACTGGCTTCGCTCGGCGAGCTTTCAGCGGGCGTCGCGCATGAAATCAATAACCCCCTCAACGGCATCATCAATTTCGCTCAGCTCCTCAAGGATGAGGCAACGCAGCGGTCGCCGTTTGAGCACCGGATGATAGACGGCATCATCGACGAGGGTGGTCGTATCGCTGGCATTGTGCGCGGCCTATTGACCTTCGCGCGACACGACGAGAACGAGCCGCAACACATCCAGCTTGCCGAGTTGATTAATACCTCCATCGCGCTCTTCGGACGACAATTCGAGAAAGACGGCGTTCGTATTGAGATTGATATCGCCCCTGACCTGCCGTGCGTGCGTGGTGATGCATCGCGGCTGCGGCAGGTGGTTGTAAACATGGTCAGCAACGCGCATCACGCGCTGAAATCCAAGGTTGCTATTCCGGGCGAGGAAAAAATATTTCGCATCGCAGCGCGGCGCAGTGAAAGTACAAACGGCAGCAACGGGGCAATGGCGCACCTTGAGTTTTACGACAATGGCGTCGGCATTCGCCGTGAAGACCTGCCCCGCGTATTCGATCCTTTCTTCACCACACGGCGAGAATCGGGTGGTACTGGTCTGGGACTTTCGATCAGTTTTGGCATCATCCGCAATGAGGGTGGGACGCTGAGCGTGGAGAGCGAGCAGGGACGTTATACGCGCTTCCGCGTCGAGTTGCCGGCGGTCGAGCAAGGGAAACCGGAACATGTTTAGGGTCTTGCTGGTAGACGACGAGCCGAGCATCCGCCTGACAATGACGGAGTTTTTGAAACGAGCCGGCTATGCGGTGGCTGCCGCCGCCGACTTCGAGAGCGCTTCGATGCTTGGCAACTCGAGCATTGACGTAGCCGTTGTGGACATCAATCTGACGAACCGCAGCGGCATCGAACTCCTGCGTAAGATCAACCAGGATGAGCCTTACATTCCGGTCATCATGATTACGGGCGAGCCGAATCTCTCCACGATACCTGAGATAGTGCGCGCCGGCGCTTATGACTTCATCGCGAAGCCAGTCGTCAAGGACGTGCTGCTGAAAGCGGTGGAACGCGCGGCGGAGAAAAAGCGCCTGAGCGATGAAACGCGGCGACTTGAAGCAGAAATCAAGCAACACGCGGAAGAGTTGGAATCACGCATTGCCCAGCGCACCGCCGAACTAGTCGAGGCACATGATCGGCTGGCGCACGCTGAAAAGATCGCCGCCCTGGGCCGAGTCTCCGCGCAGGTGGCCCATGAGGTCAGAAACCCGCTCGCCGGCTTGCTGCTTTACTCAGTTCACCTCAAAGACAAAGTGTCTGACAAACTGCCGACCGGCGAAGTTCAATTGATCGATAAAATTATCGACACGATCAATCAACTAACGAGGACTACGGAGCAAATTCTCAACTTCGCCCGTCCCGTCCAACTGGCCCGGCGGCGCGTTGTCCTCGACAGTGTGATAGGCGACGTGTTGCAGCTTCTGAAATCGCAATTATCGGCCAGCGGCATCGAGGCGAGACTCGACCTCGGGGACGCCACACAGGCGGGAATGCTTGATGAAGCCTCTATGCGCGCGGCGCTGCTCAATCTGATGCTCAATGCGGTGCAGGCCATGCCTGAGGGCGGCCGATTGACTGTCACCTGCGGCACCGTTGACGCGACGCTTCGTCTGGTTATCAGTGATAGCGGTTCAGGCATGAGTGAAGAACAACTGGCCCGGATCTATGAGCCGTTTAATTCCACCAAGAGCCGTGGCCTGGGACTGGGAATGCCCTACGCACGCAAAGTCGTGGAAGAACACGGCGGAACAATTACGGTCGACAGCAAGTTGGGTGAAGGAACTCGCGTAACCATAGAACTACCGGCTGAGCTGCCGGGAAACGTACAGCAGTAAACGGTAGCGAGTTAATTTCGAGCCTCTGCGTTAACTCGGCGCACTCCGCGTTTCTGCGGTAATTGTTTGCCGCGATATTAACCACCGAGTCGCAGAGAACGCGCAAATTGCGCAGAGTAGAACTTCAAATTAAGGTACTACCGGTAAACGCAGCAGTTCAGAATTGTCGAATGATCACGCGGAGCAAATTGATTGAAGGTTGACTCCCCATACCGAGTTTTAGTGGTTGATGATGAAGTAAGCGTTACCGGCGCGCTGGAATTGGTGCTCGGAGACGCGGGTTACGAAGTGCTGACGGCGCAGAGCATCGCTGAGGCGGCCAGGCTTTTCAACGACCGCTACTTCGATCTGATCATCACCGACTTTCGTCTTTCCGATGCCACCGGCATCGATTTGTTGGCCCAGATCAAACGAGACAGTCCCGATACCGAAGTTATTCTGATGAGCGCTTATGGCTCGCTCGATATCACCATCGAAGCGATCAAGCGCGGCGCTTTTTACTATTTGGAAAAGCCATATGCGCCGGACAGCGTACTCACCCTCATCAAGCGCGCGCTGCAGTTCGCGGCCATGAGGCGCGAGAACCAAAACCTCAAGCGTAGGCTTGCCGGCGAAAGCGAAGCGTTTGGGATGGTCGGGCGCGATCCGCGGATGCGTCAGATTCACGAGACGATACGCACTACCGCTCCGTCGGATGCCTCGGTGCTAATTGAAGGCGAAAGCGGCACGGGCAAGGAATTGATCGCCAGCGCTTTTCACACCCAAAGCCAACGCTCCTCGCATCCGTTCATCAGAATTAACTGTGCCGCCATTCCGCACGAACTTATCGAATCGGAATTGTTTGGTTACAAAAAAGGCGCGTTTACCGGCGCCGACCGCGATAAGCGAGGACTGATCGAGGCGGCCCATGGAGGCACCCTCCTGCTCGATGAGATCGCGGAGATGCCCTTGCATCTGCAAACCAGGCTGCTGCGCGTATTGCAGGAGCGCCGGATCCGCCGCCTGGGCGACGAGCAGGAGATCGCGGTGGATTTTCGTTTGCTGTCCGCTACCAATCGGGACACTTCGCAGCTTTTGGCGGAAGGTCAGTTGCGGAAAGATCTTTACTTCCGCATCAGCACGATCAAGATCAAGGTGCCGCCTTTGCGAGAACGGCTCGATGATGTGCTCCTGCTTGCCAAACGCTTTCTTGAGCGTTACAGCCAGCAATACGACAAAAACATTCGCGACATCCCGCCGGAGACAGTGGCGCTGCTAACCGCCTATGATTGGCCGGGAAACATCCGCGAATTGGAGAGCGCTATCGAGCGCGCGGTGTTATTTTGCCAGGGCACTACGTTGCTTCCTGACTGTCTACCGGAGAACCTTCAGGCTGCGCCGCCCGGTTATCGGTTTGTTGTTCCTCCGTATTTGTCGATGGAAGAAATCGAGCGCGAAGCGATCATGCAAACACTGGAACGCACCAGCGGCAACGTAAAAAAGAGCGCGGAAATTTTGCGGTTTCCGCGGCCGACTTTTTATCGCAAACTGAAGAAGTTCGGTATCAAAGTTGATAGAGAATGATAGGCTTGAAAAACTGAGCGGCCGCTTTGGCACTCACGCGCGTATTTGATCTTCCAGGGTTCCCGACAGCTAATCGTCGCCCACAATGTATTTCCAGACGTGCTCAGCAGACTGTGTGAGTATGACGAAGCAGCGTTGTTGGTAGCCTCAGCCGGAAGATTTGCGCGCCGCGGTGATGTCGGAGATGGTTCTCAGACCCCGTCATCTGCTGCGAGACACGGTCGTGCAAATAGTCAGAAGTGGATAGAAGCAGATAGTCAGTTGACTACAGACAGTTTTCCAAAGCCGGCCAGCGGACCTTCGC
>DASYMB010000277.1:0-2318 GCA_036009285.1 Pyrinomonadaceae bacterium
CGAGATCACTGTGGCCGAAGTTTCTCGACTCAAAGACAACTACATGCAGATGTTTGGCGGCCAGGTGAGCATGGCGCGCCTGGGCGGCTACAAACGCTTTGTCGACGGACTAATTCGGAATCGTGTCGTGGCGCAGGAAGCAGCCCGCCTGGGGCTCGGGGCCAGCGATGCCGAAGTCGCCGAGAAAATTCGTAAGGAGTTTACCGACGCCTCGGGTCAATTCGTAGGCTTCGATCGGTATAAGCAAGCAGTCACCGCGCGCTATGGAGACATGGAAACTTTTGAACGAAGCAAGCGCGACGAGATCGCGGAAGAGAAGTTGCGCGCTTTCGTCACCGCCGCGGTGAAGGTTTCCGACGATGAAGTTCAGGAGGACTACAAGCGTACCCGCTCGACGTTTGACGTCAACTACGCTGTTTTATCCGCAGACAAGCTGGCTGAAAAAATTCAACCTTCCGACGAAGAACTCAGGAGTTATTACGATCAGCACAAGGATGATTTCAAGATCACCGCGCAGCAAAAAAAGATTCGCTATGTTTACGTCGATCAGGCTAAGTCTGGTGAGAAGCTTCAGCTTTCAGACAAGGAGTTGCGCGACGAATTCGATAGGCTGTCGCCGGAAAACAAGCAGGCGGGTGTACGAGTACAACAGATTCTTTTGAAAGTTGCGCGCAAGGACCTTGACGCGCAGGTGGAGGAGAAGGCCAAAGAGTTAATAGTCAAAGCTCGCGCAGCCGGCCCTGACAAAGGCGAGGAGGTCTTCGCTGATTTAGCGCGCGGGAATTCCGAGGATCCGGCAACGGCAAAGAGCGGCGGTTACCTCGCGCGCCCGTTCAAGAAAAATCCAAACAAGGTAGATGCGCTTTATGAACGCACAGTCGACATGCAGCCGGGCGAAGTTTCCGACATCCCCATCAAGTATGGCGGTAACTGGTACATCCTGCGTCGCGGCGAGTCCGTGCCAAAGACGTTCGAGGAAGCGAAACCGGAATTGTTAGCATCGCTGCGCAATCGAAAGGGATACGCGGCGGCGTCAAAAATCGCGGAGCGCGCCCACAATCGCTTGCAGGAAACGAAGGACGTGCAAAAGGTGGCGCAGGAACTGGCTGCCGAAGCGAACATGAAACCGGCCGATATGGTTAAGGAGACCCCTTTCATTAAACCAGGCGACGACGTTCCGGGTGTCGGCAGCAGCCAGCAATTTGAAGCGGTCATCGCGCCCTTAAACAATCCCAACGACGTGGGCGAGCGCACGGGCGTGAAGGGCGGCTTTGCGATCCCGATGCTGGTGGACAAAAAGGAGCCACGCGTTCCTGACTTCGAAGAAGTCAAAACGAAGGTCGCTCAAGTGGTGAAACAACAACGCGCGAAAGAGCAGTTGGAACAAAAGGCCAAAGAGATTGCGGCCTCAGTCCAGAACGCCGCCGAGTTGAAGGCCGCGGCCGAGAAGGCTGGATTCGAAGCTGCCACTGAAGAAGGTTTCAAGATTGGTTCGGCACTGGGAAAAGCAGGCACAAGTCCGGCGCTCGACGAAGCTGTCTATGCGCTGAAAACGGGCGAAGTAACGAGGACACCGTTGAAGGTTGGAGATAACTACGTTGTATTGGGAGTGACCAATCGTCACGATGCTGACCTCGCTGAGTTTGCCAAGCAGAGAGAGCAGTTGACGCAGACGATGCTTTCGGCGAGACAAAACCAGATTTACGAGGATTACATCAGCGCGGTGCAACGACGTTTGAAGCAGGAAGGGAAGATCGAGATCTACCAGCACGTCATCGCCGCCCTGGAAGAAAGCGAACCCGAGCCGGAGGTTGCGCCGGCGCCGCAACGTCCGCAGTTCCCGGTTCCGACACGGTAACGAAAACTGGCAGAAGCCCGACCGTCAGGGAGGGCTCTCGAACAGGAGGGCTCTCAAACAGAGAAGGCTCTCAAAATCACGTTCGAGAGCCCTCCCTAACGGTCGGGCTTCTGCGATCGCTAGTTTCCGCGCATCAATGGCGCAACCTGCGACTGCGCCACCGCCGTCCTGATTTGCAGTTCATTGCCTACGGTTGCGATTTTCAGATTCTCTAACGCGTTTCGCGCCAGCATACCCTTGGCTGCCGACATTCTATTGATCGCCAAAGAACCAAGCATCTTCAATCCTTCAACGGTGTCGCCGAGGTTCTTTGCGGAGTAAGTATCAACAGTGCGCGCCGCTACCATCAACTCCAAATTCGTGCTGGTCATGCCCAGCGTGCCGTAAATCTGACGCACTGCCGTCAACTGCCGCGCGATACTGTCGTTGCTGAGACTCAGATTCTCGAGCAGCGCCGGCG
>DASYMB010000278.1:0-3821 GCA_036009285.1 Pyrinomonadaceae bacterium
CAGCGGCACAACCCTGCGGACCGACGATGGGGGGTTGACGTGGATCGAACAGGAGTCAGGCACCAAACAAAATCTTTACGGGTTGCTTTTTGTGAAGAAGGTTGGGTGGGCTGTTGGTGGCGATGGAATGCTGCTGCGGTATGAGCAGTAGGACAGACATTCCTGTCGGTCCTCTCCAAATGTGATTGTAATGTGGGTAGTAAAAGCAGGTTTTCCATTTTTCATTTCTCATTTTGCTCCGCCATCGAAAGCAGGCTGAGCTCATGGCATAGCACGCGTTAGATGACCAATGAAAAATGACAAATTAAAAATCTGCTTCTTACTACTCACGTTAATAGTCACTATCGTCCGGAGCGGGACAGACAGGAATGTCTGTCCTACGTGAAGCAACGGAAGAGGTGGAACTTGTCATCTTAAGCTGCGAGGTTATCGGATGGTCGTAAATATAATGACCACCATAATCTCGGTTCCTCCTGTGATTCGCCCGGCATCGCAATTGCCGGGCATTTTTTTGCCGCGGATTCACGCGGATGAACGCGGATAAGAAAAGTCAGAATAATTTAAGAGAGTTAGACGACGAAAATCTGAGGTTGCTGATCGACGAAAACTCTTCGAACGCCAAACGTCTCACAGTTCCTGGAAGGTCGCTGTCGACAAAAACCAGCGCTGATCGCATTGCAATCACACTGCCTATTCAGTTGTTGTTGTTCTGATCTGCGTGAATCCGCGTTCATCCGCGGCTATTCACTCTTCGTTCTTACTGCCGGTAAACGGCAAGGCGGGCGCGTTTTGTAAACTGATGCTGCCTTCCATCTGCTGATCGTCCACGTCACCTTCAATCTGCGCTTCCATTAGGTGACCGGAAATGTCGAATGAAATAGTTCCCGTGAACGACTCGCCATCGAAATTTAGAGTGAGTAGTTCGCCGTTTCCCATTTCTGATTCTACTTTGCCCGATATTCCTTTTACGGTGTTGGCGAGTATCAGCGTTGCCGGTATGGCTTGTCCCAGTGGCGTGTCAATTTTCAGCGTCCAGTTTCCCGCCAACGCCGCTCCCTGTCGCGGAGTGTGTGGCGCGACCGCAGGCTTATCCTTTTTCTTTCCGGCGGTGTTGTAGAACTCGATCTCATCGGCGTAGGGTTTTATTTGATCTACGAGTTGCGCGCCGTCGCCAACGATCACTATCGCTGCTTCGTCGGGCCGGACATATTTCCTGGCCACCTCCTGAACTTGGGCGATGGTTACTGCCTGAATCCGGCTGCGATAAATCTCGAGATAGTTTTCGGGTAAACCAAACATCTTGATCTGCACCAACTGGTCGATTAACCCTTCCTGAGTTTCCAGCCGGATGGGAAAAACGCCGGTAAGATACGATTTGGCGTCGGCAATTTCTTTTTCAGAGACCGGCTCGTCGCGAATGCGGTTCAGCTCATAGAAGAATTCTTTAAGTGAGTCGCCGGTTACGGGGGTTCTAACTTCAGCGGTCGCGCGAAAGGTGCCGGCCGTGCGGCGCGCGTCAAGACTTGTGTAAGCGCCGTAAGTGTAGCCCTTCTCCTCGCGCAGGTTCATGAATAGTCGCGAGGAAGCATTGGCGCCGAGCACCGTATGCATTACCAGCATCGGAAAATAATCCGGGCTGGTGCGGGTGATGCCGGCATTCGAGATCACGATATTCGCTTGCGCGGAGCCTGGTCTATCGACGACGTACGCGGAACGAGATGTTCGTGGCGGCGGAGCAGGGAAGTCGTCGCCAGGCACGGCGCCCGGCTGCCATTGGCCAAACAAAGTTTCAACCTGCTGCAGTATGGCGGTCTGTTGCACGTCGCCTGCAATCAGGAGCACGGCGTTATTCGCAACGAAAGTTGAACGATGAAACTCGATAAGGCGCTCGCGCGAAGTGGCATCGACCGACTCCGGAGTGGGCGCCGTATTGTGATAGGGATGTTCGCCAAACATCACGCGCGCAACCATCTCGCCGGCGAGGAATGAAGGCTGCGCACGTTGCTGCTTGAGGCTTTCCTTGGTGTTCTGTTTTGTAAGTTCCACCTCGTTGGGCGGAAACACCGGATGCAGCGCAACGTCAGCCATTAGCTCGAGGATGTTGGTGCTGAAGGTCGCGAGTGAAGACGCGGCAACGGTAGTGTAGTCGGAATTCGCCCCCGCCTGAAGCGTTGCGCCCAGGCGTGCCACTTCGTCTGCAATTTCGCGACTGCCCCGCGACTCGGTGCCTTCAGTTAAAAGCCCTGTCAGCATGTCCATTAAACCCGGTAACTCCGGAGGATCATGCGCGTCGCCGGTTCGCAGGGCCAAACGATAACTAACGAGTGGCAGTCTCGAGTCTTCAACCACAATCACGACCAGCCCGTTCGAGAGCACGGTCTCGTGCGCTGATGGTAACGTTATCGGGCGAGCTGGAAGCGGCGGCGGTGCCTGCTTTAAAAAGTCGGCTTGTGAGTTCATGTTTAGGTGTGCAAAGGTCCTGAGCCGGATTCAGTTTGCGCCGGATCGGCGGGCTGCGGCGGTTGTTCCAATTGGTTGCCAACCACCGAACCACCGACTACGGGCCCCGGATCTGTTGTGGGTTGCGCTGGAGGCGCTGAGGGAACCTGAGGTGGGGGCGCTGCAGGTTGTTTAGGTTCGCCCGGTTGCTGCGGCGATGCGGATGCCGTTTCAGTTGTCTCGCCGCTAAGCGCATCCTCAGCCAGGGCCGCGGGGACGATGTCGAGCACGACGCGATTGTCTACATCGAGAAACCGCTCGACGGCGCTTCTGATTTGCTCGGGCGTGATCGCCAAATACTGATCCAACTCGGAATCGAACAGCATCGGGTCGCCATCGAAAAGAGCATACTCCGCCAATCTTTGCGCCCGATACATAGTGGATTGCCGGCCGCGCACCACATCGTTGCAAAGCGAGTTTCGCAGTTTCTCCATCTCGGCGGGAGATGGTCCGGAAGTTCTTAAGGAACGAATCTCATCAAAAATCTGATCGCGGATCGACGCTACTGCTTCGCCCGGTTTCGGCAAAGCGAAAATGTACAAGGCAGATGGGCCACGCCGCTCATCGATGCCACCCTGGATCGACACCACCGATTCGTCACCCTTCACCAGCTTTTGATAGAGACGAGAACTATCGCCTTCGAAAATAAGATCGGCGGCCAGCGACAGCGCGTAGAAGTCGGGCGTGCGGCGGGGCGGGATCTTCCAACCAAGCACGAACGCCGGCGCCGGCGCGAGCTTGTCGTCGAAAACTTCCTGCGTTTGCGCCACGTCTTCCGGTTCGCTCACGTCCACTGGAGGCGGCGGTGGCTGGCCGGCAATTCCTTCGAAATACTTCCGCACCAGATCACTTGCTTCTGAACTTTCAAAATCTCCGACAATCGTTAACACCGCATTATTCGGCGCGTAGTAAATACGAAAAAATTTCTGTACGTCCTCGATCGTGGCGGCGTCGAGATCTTCCATGGAGCCGATAGTGGAATGCGCGTTCGCCGGGTTCTTGAAAATCAACTCGTTAATTCGCAGGAAAGCGTTTACGTAGGGTTGATTGTCGTAGCGCAGGCGCTTCTCTTCCTGAACTGCATTGCGCTGATTGTCCAGATTCTCCTGGGTAACTTTCAGCGAGCGCATGCGATCGCTTTCTAACCAGAGAGCGAGCGGAAGATGACTGGCCGGCACGGTCTCATAGTAGTTGGTGCGCTCCGTTGAAGTGGTGCCGTTCATGGTGCCGCCGGCATTAAAGATGTATTGAAAGTGTGCCGCCTTGGGAACGTTTTCAGAGCCCTGAAACATCATGTGCTCGAAGAGATGCGCGAAGCCCGT
>DASYMB010000279.1:0-8662 GCA_036009285.1 Pyrinomonadaceae bacterium
TGTCTCAGAAGCTCGCTTAACCCGGCAGCCTCCTGCGAAAGTTTTAATCCATCAGAGGCGAAAGAAACTGCGATTCCATTGGTGTCGAACGTGCCGGGCAGGACCGCATAACGCCCCAGTCCATAGATGCTCGTGGTGAGAACCACGTGGAAAATGGCGGCGGCGATCAGCAAGCGTCGCATGCGCCGCAGCCGGTCGGGATTGCGCCAGGACCTCATCCGTGTATCTTTCTCGCCGGGAGCGCCGCCGTCGTTCGCGTCATACTTGATTCCTAACCTAACATCTCTCGGTAACGCAAACGGTGGAGTCGAATAGTCAGCTTGTTTCGCGAGATGTGATAACCGCCAAGACGCGAAGAACGCCAAGCGAAAAGAATCACCTAATCACTGGGACTTCTTCCCGCAAAATAAAACGCCCGCGCTCGATTAGACGCGGGCGTGTTTTACTAGCGCCGGTTAAGTGAGTGATTGGAACTTAACAGGGTCCTCGGGTTTGCGCACCGCCATCGCATAGCGCCGGCTTAACAATAACCCACGTGACCGCCGCACCCACGACTGCGGCGCCGAGGATTATCCAAGTCTTGGTCGAGATTCCGCTTCCAGCTTTCTTCACCGATGAAGTATCTGAATAGGCTACGGTTTTGCTGGTGCCGGTCCTGCCGTCAACAACCGTGAACGAATCCTGATCGGAGTTCTCGATATAACCCTTCAACTGCGTACTGTCGTAGAGCTTCACTTCGACGCGGGCGTTGCTACCCACGCCGATCTTTTGGACCTTAGTCCTGATCTTCTCAGCCGCTTGGTGATCGTTTGCAGCCTGCGCGCGAACGGGTTGAAAACCAAATACGGTAAACAGGAGTAATCCTGAAAGCATCACTGCGAAAGTTTTTCTAAACATAACTATCTCCTTATCAAATCTGCCGTGGCCCGAGTGGCAATCGCTATTCCCCAGACTGCATTGGCGAATATCCTGGGCCGGAGTAAAGAAAAACAAGGCCGCCGGAAAAATCTGGCTTTGCATCACAGCAACGCTATTCCGCCAATAGACGGCTGGTTGCTGCACTCGTCAGAACCGGAAGCAGTAGCGCCGGGCCTTTGTTTTTCATTAGCCTGAACCGCCAACCGAGGCCCGGTCGCTACCGCTTCCGGTTCTGACAAGCGCCGTCCACGGCCGAAATAAAGTGCCCTTGTTCGTTACTCTTTAGCTATACAATTCTTCCGCACAGTAGTAAATTCCTTGGCGCATCGCATGCAGTTGGTTCAATTCTCAGCTTTCTCTGGAAATCCGCAGATCATCTGAAGCTCAAGCTCGCAAGATTTCTCTTGAGACGCTTAGCAAGGATTATTGACCTCAAATAAGGAGCAGAAACATGACAGCTAGTCGCGAGAAACTTGAAGACCAGTTGGAGGAGTTCGAATCGGATTTAAAGGGCTTTAGTTCATTCGCCCAGGAACTAAAAACCACCACTGCCAAGCTCGGTACGGAGCCGGCCCAGTTCGAAGAAGACCTGCAGGAGGCGGAACACAACGTAAAATTCTACGAAGGCGAAGTAGCGCGAATAAAAAAGGAATTGGCAGGATCCCCGCAGGAGCCGCCGCCAAAATGCGAGCCTGATTACATCCTGCCGAAGACCACGAAGCAGGGGCTCGGCTCGGTTATCTTTTCGTCAATTAGTTTTCTGGCCGGCGCGCTGCTCGGGTCCAGGCTCAAGTCGCGCAAGGACAAATAAGCCCGGCCGCTGAGGTCTCGCCGGGACGGCAAGGTTTGTGCGGCGCTTTCACGAAAGGGATATCACATGCCTCAGAAGGTAGTTATCGACACCGATTTCGGAACCGACGCCGACGATGCGATCGCCGTGGCACTGGCGATGGCGTCGGAGGAAATTGAAGTCCAGGCTTTCACGGTGGTGGGCCGACAATCCATTTACCGCAAACGAGCGCTCGAGGATTTTCTCGCACCGCTGGCCCACGACTGCGAGATACCGCCTGTGTACGCTGGTTGGGATGCGCCGCCGCCTCTGCCCTACGGATTTTCGTTGGCGGCGCCGGCGGGGACTTCGCCGACGTCGTTTCCCGGCGCGACTTTTGGAGACTATGTGAGACGTTTGGGAGCTGGGTATCAGTTTAACTGGTTCGGAGACGAGGGGACTTTAGATCCAAAGTCCCCAACACAGGCCGCGTCGACGCTCGAGCAAAGACCGTTCGATCCGCCGCCATCCAAAACACCTCCACCAACAACGCCGGCGGGTTACGCGACCTATGAAGCGGGACAACAGTTAGTGTCGCTATTGAGTAAGCACGATGTGGATTTGATCGCCATTGGTCCCTTTACGAATTTGTACCAGGCTCTGACTAATCCGAGCTTGAAACCTGGAAACATCAAAGTCCCACAGATGACGGTGATGGGCGTTCACTTAAAGCCCACGCAGTACGGAAGCAAATTTCTTTCGGAAGCGATTGATTACAACCTGGCGAGCGATGTCGTATCGACCGTGTGGGTTCTGAATGAGCTCGCGAAGCCCGGCTTCACGCCGCCGCTGCCTTCGACTATTATCGCTGCTAAGTGGGTGACGGCTGACGTGACGCTCCAAACGTGGCTGAACCAGTCGCAGCGAGATTTACTGGCGGCGAGCAAGCACCCTTTCTTGCGGAAGTTGATCAAGATAATCGACGCCTGGACACCCATCCAAACCAATCTGTTCAAAGTGGTGACGCCCGATCATAATGTCGCCTTCCTTCACGACCCGTTAACGCTGGCCTGCGCCTTCGACCCCGGGTGGTGCAAGTTTGAAACCCTCAACCTGGAGCTGGTGTTAACGAATAACTTCGGCCTTCGTTGGATCGAACGAGAGGCCCCAATCCCCAACGTGACGATCGCTTTGAATTGCGCGAAGTCGGTAAACAAACAGAAGAAACAAACGTTTCAGGACTGGCTGGTCCAGCGACTGCTCAAGAGATTCGCGTGAGTTCGCATTGATTTGAATACTTCGCTTCGTTGACTGTCTGGCTCGCCTACTTCATTTTGCTGCCGGTGCCGGTGGCTGGTTGGTCGCGCGCAGAGTAGTCGTTCGTAAAGCAAACTGTTAGTTTGCGTCTCGGTCCGGCAGGTTGCGTCACGGCAACCAATCAGCAAACTAACAGTTTGCTTTACCAGGACCACGATTGCAGAGTAAATGCCTCTCAACCAACGCAGACGACAACTCCTTTTCTTTTCCCTCCTGCTGCTGGCCTTCTTGTTTCGTTTGTTCGTCGGACTGTGCTCACAGTTTCGCGATTCAGATACGAAACAAATTTATCTACTCGGACTAAAATTTTACACGACGCACGCCTGGCCCTACTTCGGCCCCGACGTGGTTTGGGGAGAAATCCAAATACCCGGCGCTTTGCAAGCGCTGCTTGTCGGCGGTCCTTTCTTTATCCTGCCGATTCCGGAAGCTCCATACGTTCTGCTGAACATCTTGTCGTTTGCCGCTCTTTGTCTGCTCGCCTGGTATTGCTGCAAACGTCTTCCCGAACTGCCGCGCTGGTTTGTTTGGTCATGGCTGCTCACAGCGCCCTGGGTGCTCGACTTGTCGACCAGTGTTTACAATCCTTCGTACGTCTTGCCCGGTTCAATCCTGTTCTTCGTTGGCGCGCTGGAAATTTATCCGTTCACTACCAAACACGTGATCGCTCCCTGGCTGGCCGGCTTCATGATGGGGTTTGCGCTGTTCTGGGTAATGCAACTTCATCTGTCCTGGCTCCTGCTGGTGCCTTATGTGTGGTTGGCTTTTTACTATCACGCGCGTCGGGGCGGCGCCTCGTTTCTGCGTGCGCTCGGGTGGTTCGCTTTAGGCTCGAGTGTTACCGGATCACTCCTACTGCCAACTTATCTGCACTATGGTCTCGCGAGAGGAGCGGGTGGAACTGCCTCCACCGTCACACTAAACACGGAAAATCTAACCTCGTTGTGGGGCATTCTGATTCGGCTGCTTTCATTCGCGAGTTTTGAAGTGCCGCGACTGTTGGGCCCTCATACGACTGATCGGCTTGCCTTTCTAAAACAGGAACCCTGGCTTATTCCGTTCGTGGTAATTCTTTTTGTTGCCGGCACGGCCCAGGTTGTTGCGCTGATCGTTTCCTGGTTCTTCAGCGATCATCAACACGAAGACTGGAAGGCCGTCAAGTATCTTTTCCTCTTCAACGTCCTCATTGCTTACGTAAGTTTCTTGTTCTCGATCAAGCCGCCCCAATCGAATCATCTCTATGTCACTCTGCCGATTCCGATGATCTACAGCTTGTACTGTTGGAGCCGATTCCTCAGCGGCAAGCGCGGGCAAGTATTCAAAAAGGTCTTCGCTATATTGATTGCCTGCGGCATCGTGTTTCACCTGGGACTGGCGCTTCACAACCGCTCGCTGATTTCTCTCTATACGGAGCGGCAATTGATCGAATCAGCTATTCGGAATAAAGACTACAGAACTTTGGGTGACAGACGACCCAATACGCTCTATTGATCGCCGCGGGAGGAAACATGACTATTCAGTTTAGCCGTCGGCTTGCCATTGTTGCCGGGTTGCTCGCGCCGCTTGCAGAGACGATCCGTCGCTGGAGCACGTGGCGAGAGTCTCCGGCAAATTTGTTTGACGATTACATCATGGGCGGGTTTCTGCTTTACGGCGCCTGGCGTGTGGGGAAGAATCTTCGCGACGGTCAGCGCGTGCTCGCGGCGGCGTGGGCTTTCGCGTGCGGGCTGGGCTATTTCAGTTTCTTCGGGCAGTTACACAGCATGCGCCTGGGTGAACGAGATCCGGCTCCGGTATCTTCTGAGTGGGTGCTCGTGATAAAGGGCATCGCCATTGCTCTGGCGGTCATCGCCCTGGTCGTGAGCCTAAGGCGCTTGCCGGATAGCGCGCCTCCCAGTGACTGACTCAGCGTGCGTAGTGTCGTAGTTTTCAGTTTTCTCTGTGTAATTCTCCGGGCTCTCGCGTCTCGCTAGTGGCAATCGCTAACAGAGATTCACCGCCGGGACCGGAGAGAACGCAGAGGATGCATCGAGATTAGTTCAATTTATGATACGACCTCAGCGTGACCGCGCTTCTCAAGATCGTCTCTGTTGTCTAGAATTAACTGCCAGATCGAGATCGTGGAAAACTAAGCGAGCGGGGGAAAAGATTGTGCCCGATTCTGAACAACGCCGGCAACGACGAGGATTCATCAATCCGAGTCTGGTACGAAGTGTCTCCTTCTGGATTACCAGCCTGTGCATCCTGGTGGCGGTGCTCGCTTCGCTACTCGCAATTTGGAACTTTGCCGGAACGGACATTCTCTGGCGCACAGTAGCCACGTGTGCGGTCATCGGCAGCGGCACGGTGGCGTTTTACTGGGTCAACGTGCTCTTCGGCCAAACCCCGGACTAACACCACGTAAAGCAAACTGTTAGTTTGCGATGAGTTTCGTCGCCACTCAGTAGTTTCGTCGCCACTGAGTTAAGCGTTGAGGCTTTGCACAGAAATTCGTTCGCGATCGCGGATCAAATGAAAGAGCGAGCAGGTCTAGTTGCGCTATGGGGTTGCCGCGGGTGACGGCGCCGGGGCCGGTGGCTTATTGAATTTCGTTTCATCTACCGGCACGTTGAGTTTGATCTCGGTGAACTTGCGCGTCGAACTGAAGAAAGAATCAATGGAGGTGGTGCGAATTGTAAACGGCACCTTCATGCCGTCAACATCGCGGTAGTCCTCGTAGTCGACCTGTTCGGGAATGAGCCCGACGATGGTCGGTGTCGATGTGATGCGGCGCACGAGCAAACCCGTTTGCGTGTCGAAATATAGCCGCTCTCCTTTACCGTCCACTCCAATCCCTCGCAGCACGTGAACTTCACGGCCGTCGATTTTGTCTTTTCCACCATAGCTTATGCGAGTGAACTGCCCCTGCAGCCTGGTGTCCTTGAAAAGATCGGGATAGCGCTTAAGGTAGAAGAGTTGGTTACCTTCGACATCACGAACGCCGCGAGTGCTTTTTTCCCAGGCCGTCTGGCCGTTGAATCCTCGTTCAAAAACACCTTGCTTCGGTGTGTTTAGCACCGTGAAGAGTTTATTCGGCGCAGCCTGGTAGACTTCATAACCAAGCGTGGTGCCATCGGAAGTAAGCCACGTGCCCTTCATCGTTCGCGTCTTGAGCTTGTCAATCACCGCGCGGCCGCCCAGCGCTTCCGTGTACCTGGCTAAGATCTGGTCAGCGGTCGGCGGAGTTTCTTTCGTTGCCGTCGTCGCCCCGGGACCTTCAGCAAAAGGCGTCGGTGCGGCAATCGGCAATTCGGGGACTCGCACCGGATGCTCGCTGCCGCGATGACAGGTAAAACAACCGACAGCCGGGTTGCCTTTGAAGTTTCCTTTGTTGATGCCCTGCACCATCTTGATCATTTCGCGCGCAGTACCCTTTTCGGGTTTCTCGTCCGAGACGAAGTCCCACTTGTCACCATTCTTCACGTGACAGAACGTGCACTTAACACCCAGCGACGAGCCCATGTAGTTCATCACCGGAACGAGTTGTGATTGCGGCAAGCCATTCAGGACCTGAATGTTCTTCTGCACCTGTTCGACGGTTTTCTCTGCGGGCACAGTTTGAGCGGTCGGCGTCGATTGAGCGCTCGCTGGAGTTTGGGTTGCATCCGGCATCAGGTAGCCGGCCTCGACCGATACGACAATAGTCACGCTAGCGACGGTGAGCAGCGAGACACAGAAGACAAGTACGCGAACTCGCGTAAAGATTGCGTTGATATTTTTCATGCGGACCTTTCGTGCAGGCAGAAGAATGTAAAGCAAACTGTTAGTTTGCGAACGGTTCGTTGCCACTTAGTAGAGTATTAGCCACCGACGCAAACTAACAGTTTGCTTTACAGCGAGTCGCCGGCGGCAACTGCACGCGACTTTTGAATTGTTTCCGCTGCGGTCGTGCTCACTTGCGGCCTCGGGGGCACGAGCGCTTCCAGCGTTTTATAGATCTGAAGATAAATCTGCGTCTCGCGCGGAATCAGCGTCTTCCACGAAGCTCCTCCGCGCCGGATATACAGCGGTAGGCGAGCAGCGTTTGAGTTGTAGCCGGCCGCGAGTAATTCAGTTTGCGTCGCGAGCTTTGCACTCAGCGCATACTGCACATCTTCGTTCGCGGCCAGATCGTTCCAGGTGTCCTGCATGTAAAGAAGCATTGCCTGGAGCGCGTTTCCGTGGTTGCGCATGCCCACAACGAAATCGGGAGTCAGCCCCACGCCCGGATGGCGCTGCCGCACCAGATTATAAGCCCAGGGAATCATCTGGACCATGCCGCCGGCGCCTGCCGAGCTTACCGAGTAACGATAAGTGTCCGGTTCGTTCAATGCGAAGAGAGAATAGATTTCGTCAAACAGTGCCAGACGGTTTTCCATTCGAAAGCGATCGTGGTCCACGTGTTCTACTAAACAGAGCCGCTCGGCGACCTCGACGATCTGTGGCGAAATGAAAGTTCCCTTTTCGCGCAAACGCTTCACAGCCAGATCGATCATACGGTGAACATAGGCACGGCCGGAGCGCGATAAATCGGGCGAGAGTAAAGCCGGATGCGCTGAAGTGTAGTAAGCCATCTCGCGAAACACGCCGCGCTTCTCAATCGGAAACTCCACCACGAGCGGCACCAGCGAACGTCCCTGGCTGTCAAAGATCGCGACGGCGGTGTTGACGCCGTTTGCACGCAGCACGCGAACGCTCAAAGGTGTGCCCAGCGAACTTGGAACTGTCAGCTCCGAGCCTTTAGTCAAAAACGTCTCTTTGTAAAGTGTAACCAAATGAATGCGGGACGTGTTGCGATCCAAAGCCGCGAGCGTCACCAGATCGATTGACGGTGAGGTCTTGGCGGTTTGGAAAGGACGCGACCGCAGCAGCCGCTCAGCTTCCGCGATGCGCGATTGAATTTGCGGCGGAGAAAGAACTCGCGCCGCCGCAGCAAGCGGTTCAGCGCGTCGCTCGGTAGCGGCAGGCCCGCCAACCTGCGGGCGACTTTCGGGTTTGCTGCCGACAATAGTGCCTTGCGGCGAGGTTACTTCGTTTTCTTCGGGGTCAGTGACCTGCCTTTCCGAAGGTTGCGCCGTCGGCGTCGCCGCCGAATTTACGCGAGGTCGCGGCTCCGGACTCGGCGATGGAGTTTTAGTTTGTGGCGCTTGCGTTTGTGCGGCCGTTAACGACGTGGCAATAACGAGCAATAAAGACGCGCAGGAAAAAGTTTTCATAGGCGAATACCGGGTTGTCTTTCAAACTTGCCGGAGGGGCAAGTCCCGCTTAGATTCGCCGATGGTTGTAACGGTTGTCAATAGCTGTTTCTTTGAGAGTAGCAGGTCCGAGAGGAACGAGAGAAGCAGAGGTTCTGTGCTGGATTGGAGCTTGTGCTTCGCCTACCAGCGACAAAGGCGCGAAATGTTAAAAGCCAGGGGCAAGCGACGAAGGAACGTCGCCCCTGGATAATGTTCGGCTAAATCTCCGAGCCTTGAAGAGTCTGATTACCCATAACCCTCTGTTTGATCTCCGCGAACTCTGTGGCTCTTTGGTGGATTTAGCAAAAATCACACCCCCCACGGGGACCCAGAGTTCACTGAGCACGCACCGAGAAAACAGCTTGTGTATTTTCCCGACAGACTCTTCAGGAATTGCGGCGAA
>DASYMB010000280.1:0-6874 GCA_036009285.1 Pyrinomonadaceae bacterium
GATCGCGTCGTCACTAACCGCCACGTCATCGATAACGCCTACCGCGCCGAAGTTCATTCTTACAATGGAAACGTTTATCCGGTTAAGGGCGTCATTGCCGTGGATGCCGAGGGCGATCTTGCATTGCTGCGAGTTGAGGCGCCGCCCAATCAGGTGCGTCCGCTCTCGCTTGATCGAACTTCTCCGCAGGAGGGCGAGAGCGTAGTTGTAATCGGAAATCCGTTTGGACTTGAAGGCAGCGTTACCAACGGCATCGTGTCAGCAGTGCGCGACATACCAACGTTCGGCAGGATAATTCAAATTACCGCTCCCATCTCGCCGGGCTCGAGCGGCAGTCCTGTCGTTAACATGCAGGGACAAGTCATCGGCGTGGCGACGCTGCAGATAACCGGCGGTCAGAGCGTTAACTTCGCGATACCGTCGGAACGAATCTCGCAATTGCAAAGTGGTCCATTGTTGTCACTGGCTGATCTGGTAGCCACGGCGGGCCGAAACAAACGCGCCCGGGCGGTCCAGTTTTTTCGCGACGGGCTCAGTTTCCTTTCCAAGGACGACTGTGAAAAGGCGCTGCCGCATTTCGAGAAAGCAGTTGAGTCTGACAGCAATTATGCCGAGGCCTGGGCGCAATCCGGATTCTGTAAAGAAAAGTTGGGCCGGCATGCTGAAGCGATCGAGGCTTCGAAGCGAGCGGTCAGCCTGCGTCCTTCGGCAGAGTCGTTCTTTAACATCGGACTGGCGAACTATTATCTGAAGCAGTATCGCGAGGCAGTTGAAAATTATCGCCAGGCGATACGCCTCGATCCTTACAACGCGGCCGACGCCCACTACGCGCTGGGATTGGCTTATCGTGATTGGGGACGCGCCGACGATGAGATTCAAGCCTACAAACAAGCCATTCGTCTGCGGTCGGATTATACGAGCGCCTATGAACGACTCGGCTCGAGATATTTGAAGTCCAAAAAATTTCTCGAGGCGATTGAAACCTTCAAACAACTTTCGATCTTGAAACCTGGCGACGCAAACGCGCCAAACAGCATGGGCGAAGCGTATCTGGAGTTGGGACGTTTTGCGGAAGCGCAGGAAGCGTTTAGACAGGCGATTCGTTTGAAGCCTGATTTTGGAAGGGCGTATTACAACCTCGGCAAATCATATCTGGCGATGGGAAACCGCGACGGCGCCCTGGAGCAGTACAACATTTTGCAGAACCTGGACCAGGACTGGGCCGAGCGGCTGAATAACTTAATCAACCCGTAAGCTGAACGAAGCTTGGTTCACCTCTTCAATTTAGCCTGGGGGAAACGTCCCTCACAGGATTTTTTTTTGCAGAAGGCCTTTAGCAAATGCCCCGGATTGTTTATTTGGATGAGACAGGCGATCACTCACTTGAAAAGGAAGATCAGAACTTTCCCGTCTTTGCCTTGGTTATGCTCGTTTGCGACCAAGACGCTTATGAGCGAACCTTTGTGCCTATGGTTAATCGGTTGAAGTTTGACTACTTCGGCCATGAATGTGTCATTCTACACTCCCGGGATATTAGAAAAGCACAGAAAGACTTCGGCTTCCTCACAGATCCAACTAAACGTCAGCCGTTTTACGACCGTATCAATCAAATAATGTCCGCACAGGGCTATGACCTCATAGCCGCAGTTATTAGGAAGCAGGAACACAAGGCCAAGTATGGTAGGAATGCAACGAACCCTTATGACTTGGCCCTTACCTTTGCGTTAGAAAGACTGCTCCCACTACTTGAGAACGAAGGCCAAAGAGAGGTTCACATAATTGCAGAAGCCCGCGGTAAGCGGGAGGACGACGAACTGCGATTAAGTTTTCTCAATACTATTACCTATGGAACAGATTTCATTTCTGCCGAGAGATTTAGACGAATAACTTTCCACCTGCGGTTTAAGCCAAAGGCGATGAATGTAGTAGGAACCCAATTGGCCGACCTGGCTGCGTACCCAATAGCGCGGTACATCATTAACCCGGCCAAACCCACTCCAGCTTTTGAAGTGGTCAAAAATAGATTCTATGAAGGTCCCGGTTGGGTCCGAGGCTTAAAAGTATTTCCTTAGGCAAACAAAAGGCCCCGACCTACGCCGGAGCCTTCTGCCGACCGGGAGTCCCCAGTCCCAATTGCGGTGCTTATCATACGATAGGTGTTTATTTGGGTCAATGCACCGAAGGAACATTTCAGAGTCCACCTACGCCGTCCCGTTGAGTCAGGTCCGGAGGAGGATCCCAGCGGCGATTGATGAGACTGGCGACGAAGCCCGCGCCGAATCCGTTATCAATGTTCACCACTGTTACATTCGACGCGCACGAGTTGAGCATGCCGAGGAGCGCGGCGAGGCCGCCAAACGAAGCGCCATAACCAATACTAGTTGGCACCGCAATTACCGGCACGCTCACCAGTCCACCAACCACCGAAGGAAGTGCTCCCTCCATTCCCGCCGCGACTATAGCTACGCGCGCGCGCTGTAGCAGCGAACGTTCGGCCAGCACGCGATGGATTCCCGCGACGCCAACATCCCACACGCGCTTGACGCGATTGCCCATCGCTTCAGCCGTCAACGCCGCCTCTTCCGCTACCGGTATGTCGCTCGTGCCGGCGGTCACCACCGCAATCTCGCCCACGCCGCGTTCGGAGTTATCTCTCTGAATTCTTATCAAACGCGCTGCCTCATGCCACTCGGCTTCAGTGACAATATTCCGCACTTCGCCAAACGTTCCTTCGTCTGTATGCGTGACTAGAACATTCGGCGAGCTTCGCACCAATCGCTCAACTATTCCGACCACCTGTTCACGCGTCTTGCCGGCGCCAAACACAACTTCGGGAAAACCCTGCCGCGTAGCACGCGAATGATCGACTCGCGCGTAGCCGATGTCTTCGTATTGAAGATTCTTAATGCGCCTGGCAGCTTCGGTCTTATCCAGTTGTCCCGCCTCGTAGGCCGACAAGAGTTCTTCGATTTCTTGAAGATCCATTGGCTAAACTGTTACCTCGATATAGGGCGGGCATTCTAACACTGTGGTTGGTCTTTTTCGTGATCGCCAAAGGAAAGGAGGAGCCTTTCCGCACGGAGAGCGGCAAGCCGCGATGGAGGAAGACCCTCGCTTGCGCCGAAACTAGCCGCCAAGTAAGATTCAACTACGACACAAACATGGAATTCACAGTAGCAATCACCGGGGCTTCAGGTTCAATTTACGCGCAGCGCACGCTCGTGCACATGGCTGCCAGCGGAGTTGTCGAACGCATCAATCTGATCATGTCTGAGGCCGCTACAACCGTCGCGCGAGTTGAACTTGGAGTTGACTTAACTGCAGTTGCACGAGGCAGGATTAATCAGTGGCTCGGCCTGCCGGTAGATTCACGGCTGATTCATTTACATCGTCTCGACAATGTAGCCGCGCGCCCTTCATCGGGGTCGCATCCGCAGGAGGGAATGGTTATCGTCCCCTGTTCGATGGGCACGCTCGGGGCGATTGCATCAGGAGCAGGAACAAACCTGATCCATCGGGCTGCCGACGTCACGCTCAAAGAGAGCCGCAGGCTTGTACTCGTGCCTCGCGAAACGCCCTACAACGCCATTCATCTCGAAAACATGCTGCGATTGTCGCGCGCGGGAGCGCACATCATTCCCGCGAGTCCTGGTTTCTATCATCGACCGCAAACCATCGAAGCGCTGGTCGACCATTTGGTATTCCGCATTCTGGATCACTTGGGTGTGCCGCATTCACAGGCTACACAGTGGAAGGGTTTGAAAGAACAAACCGGCGAATTTGTAACCGCTGGAGAAGATTAGTCCGCCATGCCAGCCCTCCTCAAAAATGTTCGCACCACGTTTGAGATGATCAAGATTGAGCACACGCTCTTTGCGCTCCCGTTTGCGTTTCTGGGCGCGGTACTCGCAGCAAATGGATTGCCTTCCCTGAAACAGCTTATTTGGATCACCGCCGCGATGGTTGGCGCGCGTTCGACGGCGATGGCTTTCAATCGAATTGCCGATCGGGAATATGATGCGCGCAATCCTCGCACGGCCAATCGCGCGCTGCCTGCAGGACTTTTGTCGGTCGGCTTTGTGTGGGCCTTTACAGCAATCTCCGCGGCGGTTTTTTTCCTTACTGCCGCAATGCTGAATCGCCTGACACTGATGCTCGCGCCCGTCGCGCTCGCCAGCGTGTTGCTCTATTCGTTTTCAAAACGCTGGACGCTGCTCTCACACTTGCTGCTTGGTTGGTGTCTATCGATTGCGCCGACCGGAGCGTGGCTAGCAGTGCGTGGCGCGTTGGACAGTCCAGTCCCACTCCTGCTCTCCCTCGTAGTAATGTTGTGGACTGCTGGTTTCGACGTGCTCTATGCCTGCCAGGATTACGACTTTGACGTGAAGGCGGGTCTCCATTCGATCCCGAGGCGATTTGGAGTTGCGCGCGCTCTCGTGATCGCGCGTTTTCTTCATATCGCGGCATTCGCTGCCCTCGTCGTCTTATACTGGATTACTCATCTCGGCGTTTTCGCTCTGGTAGGTGTGGTTGCAACCGCCGCTTTGCTTTTTTATCAACACCGGCTGGTCAAAGCGGATGACTTGAGTAAACTTAATGCGGCGTTCTTTACCACCAACGCTTTTGTAAGTGTGATTCTGCTCGTAACGTTTGGAGGGGCGGCACTCCTAAGGACTCTTTCATGAATTTTTCCCACGATCGAATATTGGCGGCGGTAGCCGAGAAAGTTGAAAACGGCGAGCGGCTTTCTTTTGAAGACGGTCTGGCGCTGTTTGCAACCGACGACTTGCCCGCGCTTGGCAAATTGGCCGACAGCGTGCGCCGCCGGAAACACGGGCGTACAACCTTCTTCAATGTGAATCGGCACCTTAACCCGACCAACGTTTGCTACGCTGATTGCAAGTTTTGCGGGTTCTATCGCACGCCACGCCAGCCTGACGCTTACACCCATAACCTTGAAGATAGTTTGCGCGTTGCCGCTGAGGCGGTGAAGGAAGGCGCCACCGAAATTCATATTACCGGCGGACTCAACACCAAACTGCCTTTCAGTTATTTCACTGACCTGCTGTCCGGACTCAAACAGCATCATCCTCAGCTTCATCTTAAAGCTTTCACCATGGTGGAGCTCGATCACTTCGCGCATTTTTACAAGCTGAGTGATGAAGAAGTAATCGAGAAGTTGATCGAAGCTGGCTTGGATTCCTGTCCCGGCGGTGGCGCCGAAATCTTTCGTGAACCGACGCGCTCGATGATCTGCGCCCACAAATGCGACGGCGACCGCTGGCTTGAATTGTCCGGTAAGGTGCACGCGGCTGGACTTAAAACCAATGCGACGATGCTCTATGGACACATTGAGTCGATAGAGGATCGCGTCGATCATCTAATACGCTTGCGGGCGCAACAGGATCTTTCACACGGTTTTCAGTGCCTGATTCCGCTGGCCTTTTATCCTGAGAAGACGCAACTCTCACACTTGCCCGGACCATCGGGCGTAGATTCGCTAAAGACGATGGCGGTGTCTCGTTTGCTTCTTGACAACTTCGATCATCTGAAAGCTTATTGGGTGATGTTGGGAAAACGGCTGGCCCAGGTCGCGCTGCATTACGGTGCTAATGACGTCGACGGAACCATAACCGAGGGCGGCGAGCTTTCCGAGAGTTATTCCATTGAATCTAACAACGAAGTGAGGATGTCGCGAAGTGAATTGGTAACTTTGATCGAAGATGCGGGTTTCGAAGCCGTCGAGCGCGATACGGTCTACAACCCGATTCACAATAATGTGAGCGTGGGCTAACTTGCTTTCAAGTCTTTGGTTCTTTACCGAAGTATTCATATGTCAACACTAACTGAAACACGCACAATTACCGTGGCGCATTCTCCGGATTCGGACGATGCCTTCATGTTCTATGGACTGGCCACCAACAAGCTCGACACTGGCGCGCTTAACTTTACTCACGTTCTCAAGGATATACAGACTCTAAACGAAGAGGCGTTTCGCGGAACCTACGACGTCACCGCGGTCAGCTTCCACGCCTACGCCTACATCACCGATAAATATCTGCTGCTGCCGCACGGCGCTTCCATTGGAGACAACTACGGGCCGATTCTGGTTTCACGCGAGCCGGCCAAAACCGCCGACATATCCAAACTCAAAATCGCGGTGCCGGGAACTTTAACCAGCGCGTTTCTGGCCTTGCGCATCTTCAACCCCGACTTTCAATACGAGGTGGTACCGTTCGACAAGATAATTCAGGCGGTACAGAGTGGGCAGTGCGATGCCGGACTCCTGATTCATGAAGGGCAACTTTTCTACGAGTCGATCGGGTTGCACAAGATTCTGGATCTCGGTGAATGGTGGCACGAGAAGACCGGCTTGCCTTTACCAATGGGTGGTAACGTCATTCGACGTGAGTTGGGTCCCGACATCATTCGGCAGGTTTCACATTGTCTCAGCGAGAGCATCCGCTATTCCCTGGCTAATCGTGAGGATGCGCTGGAGTATGCAATGCAGTTTGCTCGAGACATGAACACAGACCTGGCTGATCGATTCGTAGCCATGTGGGTTAATGATCTAACGCTGGACTACACTGATCGTGGTCGTGAAGCAGTGCAACGCCTGTTGAGAGAAGGTTTCGAGCGAGGAATCATTACAAACCGCCCTGCCGTGGAATTTGCAATCTAGATGAACAGACGAATTTAAGCACGATTGCTGGAGAGTGATGCTACAATCCGCAGCTTGAAGGGGATTCGTTGCATTTTTACGGAGACTCCAAACACGCTGGGGTGCGCGCGGCGGCGTATTGCCACTCCGCCCAGAAGGAGTAGCTGCCGCCGCGCACATCATCGGTTACGAGCTTCTGATCAGGCTCCTCCC
>DASYMB010000281.1:0-7444 GCA_036009285.1 Pyrinomonadaceae bacterium
AACCGGCTGAAACCGAGCCGAAGCTCGTTGACCTTCGTGGGACTGAACAGGTGCGTTTCGGTTACCGCGAGGTAGCGGTTCCACTGAAAATCATTTCGTGGATTGGTCAGCGTAGTATCGGTCCCATAAGGCTTGGCTACCGAGCCTTCGTCCCAGAACCAGGTACCGGTAATTTTATCCTTGTCGCCGCGGAAGCTGCGATCGTAACTGACCGTATACTGATTGTCCCTGATTGGCGCGATTGACGAGAAGGTGCAGGTAAAGTTTCCGGGGAAGCCGCCGGCGGCGCCGCCCACCGTTCCGCAACCGCTCTGCGCCACGCGGGGCACCAGATACTGCCCGCCAAAGCGATTGTCTTTGAGGTTCAGAATGTTGACCGCAACGGGATCTATTTGCGCGGGGTTAAGACCAAACGCCGGAGCCAGAAGAGCGGCGGAGGTAGTGCCGTCAGGATTCGTTGGGAATGCCTGCACGGTGGGGATTGTGCTCGAGCCATTTGGATCGATGCCGTTACGCGCGCGCACACCCTGGTAGTTGAAGAACCAGAAGCCGCCGACTCCGGGCACTGGTCCACTGGCGCTGCCGCCGAAAACGTTTTGCAGCAAACGGCCGCGCTTGGTTCCATTCTTGTTGAAGAACCATTCGTTAGCGTTGAGGTAGTCGTTGCGATGCTGCCAGTAAAGGTCCCAGTGAAAATCTTTGGTGCCGGTCTTGGTTACGAGGCCCAAAGCGCCGCCGCCCTTGCTGCCCTGAGTTGCGTCGTACAATGACGTGGCAACTTTCATTTCCTGCAGCGTGTTGGGATTCGGCAAAGGCACGGTATCGAAGTGTGCGAGGTTAAAATCGTTAACGTTAATGCCATTGAGCGAAACGCTGTTGTTGCTGGTGCGCTGGCCGTTCACGCTCACGTCCGCAGTTCCGCGTCCCGCAGTTCTCACGTCGGTCGGTTCGCCGGAAACTCCGGAAGAGAGAGAAAGCAGGAAGAGGAAGTTAGGCGACGCCAAAGGCAACGTGTTTAAGGTCTGTGAGTCGAGGGCCTGCCCGGTCTGAGCACTTGACGGATTGATCAGCGAGGGCGCGGCTTCGACGTTTACTGTTTCCTGAATTCGTCCAACTTCAAGACGCACATCCTGGCGCGTCGTTTCCGTAATTCGCACCTGAACACCGGCCACTACCGCCTTTTTGAAGTTAGCGGAAGTCACCTCGAGGCGATAAGTGCCCGGAGGTAGCAACGCGGCGGTAAAGTCGCCATCGTCTCCGACCGTCACAGTGCGCACAGAGCGGCCGGTGGTTTCGCTGATGACATCAACCGTGGCGCCTTTTACAAGAGCACCGCCCTGGTCGGTCACAACACCTGAGATGCCTCCTGTTTGCGTGCCCTGCGAATAGGCTGATGCCACAAAAAGAAAGCTTAGGATTAACCCGCTTGCCAGCAAGCGCAAAACGCTTCGCATAACAGCTCCTCCTTCTTCTTTTGGAAATAACGCTCTTTAGGAAAACGACGTCTGGTTGATTGGCTCGTGGAAAGACCTGACCCGTGCTCGATAGAAAGGAAAACCGATTTGCGGAAAAAACAGGCAAGCAACATTCCAAGCGAAGGGTCAGAGCGTTCTTTGCAAAAACCTGCCGTTTTGGAGGTTTCTAAAAAAAGCCTCGCGATGCTTCTGCCGAGATTATGGAGTTTTCGGGTTTTTGTTCAAATTCTTGGATTCTATCAGCGGCGTCAGTCAGAACCGCCTGCGTGAGCGGGTGGCCTTAATTGATTGCCTTGCCGGGCCGCGGGCTTGCCCTAGGCCCCCCGCTTACGCAGGCGGTTCTGACAAGCTCATTAGTGAGAGAAGCAGCGACGGTGAAAATCAGGCGGGGACTTACAACTCAGGATGTAGCCGCTTCGCGTGCCTCCGCCGGCGCCGCTTCATCGTGATGTTCCGTGGTGTAGAGACGAAGGATGTCCTGTCCCTGGCGGGACCTCGGATCGATGGTCCTCATATGCTTGCGGCCATTCATTTCCCAAATTGCCGTCACCACGCCGTCCTTTTCAACTGCGTGATAGGAAATATCCTCACTCGCCACTTCCGCCGCCGGACTTTCAGTCGTATTAGTCGCGCCTTCAACTGGCGCAGTCTCATTCTCAGACATATTTGCGGTAACGCTCCTCTCAAAACTTCTCGGCTTGTTTGTTGGTTTAAGGAATTGTTGCATACGACTCGCGCAGGTGTCCACTCGGCAGTTGTAAAGCAAACTGTTAGTTTGCGATGTGGGTTGAAGCTCACGAGCGTCCGCAAACTAACAGTTTGCTTTACAACCGCCTTGATAGCGCAGCTTCCACTGCTCGCCGCGGAACCACAACACCCCAGCCCTGTCTTTCAACTTCGATACCCGGCACGCGTTCGGCCGTATCAATCAAAATTCGTTTCACCTGTGGCGCTGTCAAAGTCGGGTTCGCCTCCAGCATGCACGCGGCAACGGAAGCAACTATCGGCGACGCAAACGAAGTCCCGTCAACGTATTTGTAATGCGGACTGATCACATTACCTTCCCGCAGCTTGATCGTAATCAGTTGCCGCAATAGCGGAATCGGCAAATCGCGCGCTTGGTCGAAGTCTTTGTCCACACCGGCATGGGAATCGATAATCGCGCGCAAGTCGGCATCAGCCGCGACGTCCAGTGCGGAGCAGAGTTGCGCTTCGGCGGCCGTGGGAGTGGCCGGAAGAATCGGCGCCGCGACCCAGATACCCGGAGCAATGATTTCGGGTTTTTGCAAACCATCGAGGGTTGGCCCATAGGAAGAGCGGTACATCCCGCGCTTCGCGCGATCGAGCGAGTTCTGATCGTCGAGCCCGCCAACCGAGATCGCCGAGGGCGAACTTGCCGGCGGCAGCACCGGATGGCCGGGAACCATTCCCGCATTGCCCACCGCGCAAACAACCACTAAGCCTTCGCGTACCGCGCGCTCAACCATCTGGCACAATGGACTATCTAGATACGACTGCTCAAAATCTCCCCCAGCGGAAATATTGACGATGCGTATCTCAAACTTTTTTCTGTTTTCCAACACCCACTCGAGACCGCGCTGGATATGCTCGTCGGGAATGTGTCCGGTGCGGCCAACTTTCACCAGCACAACTTTCGCATCGGGAGCGATGCCGCGATAGAACCCGTCTGACACGTGACCATTTCCCGCAGCTACAACGGAAGTCATCATTCCATGCCAACTGGCGACGTCAGTTGTTTCCAGTGACGTGCGATCGTCCTTCTCGTCAAAGATGCTGTGGTAGGCGACGATTCGATTCTCTGGTTTTGTCAGATCGTCATGGGCGTAAAAACCGGAGTCGAGAAAAGCTATAGTCACTCCGCGTCCGGTAAACCGCTCGTCGGCATTCAACCGGAGGGGGGTTGGCAGAACGTGGTCCGTCTGCTCAAAAACTACGTGATGAGAATCGATTTGCGCCCGGGCCCGACTAAACAGCTCGATGCAGTTTGCACAAACCTGGGCCAGCTCGTCCGTTACCTTCGCGTTCGCCTTCAAAAGCGTGGTGATGTCCGCCGGCAGATCGCGCAAGACCATTCGCTGATCGTTTACGCGACCGCAGAGGTGGCAGGACAAGTCCGTTTTGTTGAGAGCTTGAACAAGGTCGCTCGAAAGAATTGTTTCCGGCATCGTGCGGGGAGTTTACTTCATTCTGTCTTGATTTCAATTGTGTAGGTTCCTGGTAGAGCAAACTGTTAGTTTGCTGGCGACCCTCATGGAGCCTCAAGACAGTGCTAACCATACTCGCGCACAAACCGATTGCGGCTGAAGCTAGTGGCTCTCAAGACAGTGTCAACTAAACTCCGCAAACTAACAGTTTGCTTTACAACAGAGTCGCGGTTGAAAACTTACCCTTTACGCGTGTAAGGTATTAATCGAAAACAAAACAACATTCAGCGTAAGCCGATCCAATTGCTATGGCCCAGGAACAAATAAGCGCTTCCGATCTTTTTCGCCGTGCCCAGGAGCTCCGGCGCGAGCGGCCGCAGGCGTCGTACAAAGAGATCAAGGAACTGCTGGTCAAAGAGTTTGCCGGCAAACCGTTGCCATCGCTGCACAACCTGACCATCCCCGAGCAGGATGCGCGCGCGCCGGAAGAAGACTGGACGGCAGGCTTGCCGATCATCAGACGCGGCATCCAGTTCCAGGACTGGAATGAAGTGGTAGACGGCATCCTGCTGAGTCTGGAACAAACTGAAAACTACGAGCGCGAACGCGGGCCAGAGGGCGATAGAGACGATTGGCACGATCGCACGCGAGGCATCGAAGAGCCAACGAAGAAAGCTGTGGGCAAGTGGATGCCCGAAGAGCTCATGCAGCTCGCGGAAAAGAACGCGCGAAAACCGTAGGGCGCAAGGGACAGTAGGCGGGCGGCGGGAGCAGGCGCACGAAAATCTAAGGGCAATTTTCTTCCTGCCGTCTGTGCCTGGCCTCCCGCTCCTTAAAAAATGATGGCTATAATAAAAGGCAAAGCCGACGCGGGTCAGGGTGGTAAAATTGGCCACTCCAATCAGAACCACTGGGGACCAACTGAAGAGGTCAAAGATGCGGCGCGCAAGTGGCGCCGTCTTCAGGCAAAGGCACAGATTGCCTCAGCCCTCTCGGAATTCGAGCTTACCGACGAAACAGATCATAGCAAGCAAGATGTGAACGATGAGCTTCCTCAATAACTTAATTAAAGATCCGAAATACCAAACCGGCGATCCGCGCAAGCCTGAAGAAATCACCGAAGCTGACATCGTCAGTCCCGACACGCAGCGCGAGAATCGAATGCCGCCCGGTCAGTCGCGCACTAAGAAGTGGCCCGTGCTCGATGCGCATGGAACACCGGAAGTCGATCTGGCGGCCTGGTCGTTTGAAGTCGATGGTTTAGTTGAGCATCCGCAGAAGTGGTCGCTTGATAAGTTTATGCAGCTCCCCGCCGTTCGCGTCTATGCCGACTTTCATTGCGTAACACGCTGGTCCCGGCTCGACAATTTGTGGGGCGGCGTGGCGACGCGCGAACTGGCAAAAATTGTGGGCATCAAACCGGAGGCCAAGTTTGCCGTTGCGTTCGGCTACGATTACGGCTGGTCCACCAACATTCCCATCGAATACTTTCTCAACGAAGATTCGCTCTTCGCCTGGTCGCATGACGGCGCGCCAATTCCATCCGAACATGGTGGTCCAGTCCGCTTGATCATTCCCCAGCTTTACGCCTGGAAGTCGGCCAAGTGGGTCAAGGGCGTGCGCTTTCTCGAGGACGATCAGCCCGGCTATTGGGAAGAGGGCGGCTATCACATGCGTGGGGTACCGTGGGGACCAGGGGATGGCGAGAGGTTTCGCTGGTCGTGATAGGCGAGCTGTTAAGTCTTAAGAGCGGGGGCGCTCATCGCAATCAGTATTTGCTAAACGCAGACTTTGGACACGCCAAAAAAAGGGATCGAAAGATGAAAAGTAATCTCGTTCGCTTGTCTCTGTTGTTCATTCTGCTTGCTGTGATGCCTCGGCTGTCTTCCGCTGCTCCTTCTCCCGGGATTGGGCAGAACACAAATTCGGCAACCATCACGGAGACCAATGCGCCGCCCACGAAAAACTCTCGTTGCCGGACAAAATGCCGGAGCGCATATGGCAAGTGCCTGCGAGTTGCGGGAACTGACGTCAGAAGACGTTGCATAATTAAGTATCGCAACTGTCTGCGGCGCTGTGCGGCCCAGTCAACTTCGAAAGCACGCGCGGTATGGCAACGAAGACCAACGCCTTCTAACCTTCAGTGAATAATCCAGACGAACGCCGCGACAATCTTCGTGCTCCTTCCAGAGTGCCTACCATCCCCAAAGACGCGGCTGCCGTTATTCTCCTTCATCACCACACCAACCCGCACGACCCGGAAGTTTTCCTCGTGCGACGCAGTCTGAGGCTCGCCTTCCTCGGCGGCTATCATGCTTTTCCCGGCGGCCAGTTTGATCCGGAAGACGCAACGGCGCCTGTCAAGAACTGCGCTGATGCGGAAACTGCGACTGCGATTAGCTGCGCTGCCCGTGAGTTGTTTGAAGAAACTGGGGTGCTGGTCGCGCGCGGTGGCGATGCATTAACGCAAGGTCAACGCGCCTCCCTGCTTGACGATTTGCAGACTCGGCGGATGTCGTGGCCCGCGCTCCTGAAGCATTACCAACTCCACCTCGATGCCGGTGATTTCACCTTCGTGGGCCGTTGGGTGACGCCGCCATTCAGCGCGCGCCGCTTCGACACCTGGTTCTTCCTCGCCACCTGTCCAGCGAAACAGCGCGCGCTCGTAAGCGGTGACGCAGAGCTCGAGAGCGGCGAATGGATCGCGGCGAGTGCGGCCTACGCGCGCTGGCAACGTTCCGAGGTCGTGGCAGTGCCACCGATTCTTCATGCTTTGAAAACTTTAGCAGCCGGACTCGGAGATGATCTCGCTGAAAGATTTTTATTGTCGGCGAACGCTCACCGCCAGCCGGTGCGCCGCATAGAGTTTCGTCCCAACTACATTTGCTTTCCCGTTCGCACGCCGACGAAACCTCCCGCGACGCATACGAACTGTTATCTGATTTACACGTCTCAGGAGCTGCTGATTATCGATCCCGGTTCGCCATACGAAGACGAACAGCAGGCGCTGGTTTCATGTATTGATGATCTCGTTGCCGAAGGCCGAAGCGTTCGCGAAATAGTTTTAACTCACCTGCATCCGGATCACGTCGGTGGCGTTAACGCACTGCGAGCGCACCTGGGTGACGAAGTAAAGGTCGCGGCCCATCGTCTGACGGCGGAGCCGCTCCGGGAAAGCGTGCGCGTGGATCGCTTCATTGAGGACGAAGAGGTGATCAAGCTTGATGGTTCTCCGGCGATTAGTCTCCGCGCGATGCATACCCCCGGCCACGCGCGCGGTCATCTCTGTTTCTACGAGGAACAGACCGGCACGCTCATCTCCGGAGATAACATCGTCGGTCTGGGTTCGGTATTAATCGATCCGCCGGAAGGAAACATGAAGGATTATCTGGCATCGCTCGAGCGCATGCGCACACTCGCAAATCTCTCTGTCATCTTCGGCGGCCACGGGCCAGCTATCGCAAATCCTTACGCGAAGATTGATGAATACATTTCGCATCGACTCGATCGCGAAGAGAAAATTCTTCAAGCCGTTAGGGAAGGCGCCACCACGACGAAAGGTATCGTTGCCCGCGTCTACACGGATGTCTCGCCGAACGCACATGCGATGGCCGAACGCGCCGTGCTTGCGCACCTGGAGAAACTAATCGAGGACAAGCTGGTGAAAGCTAGTCGGGAGGGACTCTTTGGAGTGCGGTGACCTGTCACCGCTTTTGCCCACGGCGGCTTGACGCCGGTTCCCTACGCGAATTCAGTCTACAAAGGCTGCGACCAGTCGCAGCCGACCAAAGCGGTGACAGGTCA
>DASYMB010000282.1:0-11509 GCA_036009285.1 Pyrinomonadaceae bacterium
CATTAGCGGCGCGTGGCGGTGAGCGAGTTAAGACGCTGCTCGATCAACAGTTGGACCAGGTGACGGATCTTGATTTGCTGATCGGCGTTCCGCAGCAACGCGGCGCCGAATGGGTAGCAGCTTTACGAAACGTTGGATCGACCGATGCGGTAACAACTGCCAGGGCCACCACGGCAACCGGCGAACAGCTTTCTGTTGACGTCAGCGTGCCCGGGCGTAACTTCGGCGAAGCGGTGTTCAAGACTTCAGCAAAACTTGTTCGCGTTGAAATTGATCCTGACAAACTTTACCCGCAGTTGGATTATGCAAACGACAGCACGCCACGCACGCGCGATCTTCAGGATGCGTTAGGTGAGGCGAGCAGACAATTCGGCGCGCAGGATTATGCGAAGGCCGAAACCATCGCAGGCGAGATACTGGCAGTCGCTCCTGGAATGCAGGAGGCGCGGATCGTGCTCGCGCGAGCGTTGCTCGGGCAGAATAGAATCGATGAGGCTGAAAAGCTATTTCGGGCGGCGATTGAAGAAACGCTTCCGACCCCTGCGTCGCTGGCTTGGGGAAATATCGGACTCGGCGAGATCGCCTTGAAGAAAGGGCAGGCTGTGGAAGCGGCAAAGCGCTTCAACGACGCGGTGCGCGCCGACGCAGAATATGCTTCGTCGCTGGCCGCTCGTGCCGCTCGTATCAAAGCCGAAACGGCGGCCAATACTTTGCGGGTCGACGGCGCCGTGCGCGCTTTTATCGCCCAACTGGACCAGGCGATCGTTAGTGGTAAGAAAACTGAACTCGAAGCGCGTGTGGTTCCGGGTGAGCTGGTGAGGTTTATCAATGGCCTCGTAGGCACGCAGCCGGAGGTCTGGCAAACTCAAGTCTTGCGCACGGAACAACTGGAGGCGAATCTTGTCGCCGCGGATGTCAGTCTCGATACCAAGGAGTTGGGAAGACAACGCGCGGGCACTGCGGTGTTGCTGCTTTCGCGCGCCGGCGGTAGCTGGAAGCTGCTTGCGATAGACCTATTTGAAGTTAACTAGTAGGACAGACCTTCCTGTCTGTCGGTTGGTGTTGTCGCCTGTGCCAGTGAAGGGCGAAGGAAGATTTTCCATTTCTCATTTTTCATTTGTCATTTAGGAGTTGGCCACGTCGCCTGGTCTTCAAAGACAAATGAGAAATGAGAATGGAAAATCTTCCTATGGCGGCTTTGAATCTCCACTCTCCGAACCATTATGGACGATCTCGTATCGATCGAACGTCGCGCCTCCCGCATCAAGCTTCTGTTGATGGATTGCGACGGTGTCCTCACCGACGGGCGACTGTGGCTTACCGAAGATGGCGGCGAGCAGAAAACCTTCAACACGCATGATGGCCTGGGCCTGAGCTTGTGGCATCGTGCCGGACTGGGGTCTGGAATCATCACTGGTCGCAGTTCAAACGCGGTCACGCGCCGCGCCGGCGAACTGGGAATCGAGTTTGTTCGCCAGGGCGATTCGGAAAAACTAGCAGCTTTTGAAGAGGTGATGAGGCTGGCGGGCGTCGGTGAAAACGAGGTTGCCTTCGTAGGCGACGATCTGACAGATATTCCGCTTATGAAACGATCGGAGTTAGCGGTTGCAGTCGCCGATGCCGTGGAAGAAACTCGCTCGGTGGCCCATTACGTTACTCGAGCCAGGGGAGGCCGCGGCGCCGTTCGCGAAGTGATTGAGATGATTCTAAAATCGCAGGGTCGCTGGCAGGATCTGGTGGAGAAGTATTTGAGGTGAGGATAAAGCAACCAGGGAAGAGAGACTGGAAGATTTTCCATATGTCATTTCTCATTCGCGGATTCAAGTTGGAAGTGCAACAAATCGTTGTTTGCCGCTTTGCCCCAGAGGGGCGAGATGTTTATAGCTTGGCGGTCCTTTCTTTACTCCGGCGCTCCATGGGAGCGCAACCGCTATTGCATGCCCGAGCGAAGGTTGCGCCAGGTTTCGCTCCTAACGGAGCGAGATCTTTGAGTGCACTCGAGCTATAAACATCTCGCTCCGCTGGAGCGAAAAAGAATTCGCTGTTGCAGTTGTAAGTTGAATCCACCATTTCTCATTTCCATTTTAGGAATTTCCGCGCGCTCCCGTTTAGATAGGGCACTTATACTCGCCGCGCGAGGCGGACAAGTCCCGCCGGCTAAACGATTCCTGGTTGTTGTAACGCCATTTAAATAACTCGCTGTACACTTTGACACTGGAAGAAGTGTTAACTATCTTCTCAATCGGGGCGGGACAAGATTAGTCATCCTTCCGTCTTCATCCTTTGATTCAGCGGGCGTAGCTCAATGGTAGAGCGCCAGCTTCCCAAGCTGGATGTTGCGGGTTCGATCCCCGTCGCCCGCTCCACTCTTGAGCAGCCATGCGATGTGGCAGTTGAACAGCCGATCCAATTCGTCGATAGCGGAGACTGAATTATGAAGACCATCTTGCTCTTGACGCTCCTTCTAATGGTCATGCCTCAGGGCCAGAACCCAAATATCTCCTACGACGGCTCGCCGGTAACTGTCGTTAGTTTTAAGTGGTTCAAAGATCGGCAGTCTGTCGTGCAGAGTTCTGACGGCAGCACGCCCGCGGCGGCGATGATCCCGCAAAACAAGAACTTCGAAAAAAATCGGCGGGCCAATACTTCGCCGGGAGAAAGAGATCCGAATCTCGACACGCTTGATGGCCGCAGCGCCGCGATGGAGAGGGCGGTGCAGGAATCGCGCGCGCCGAAACCCATCGACGGCTTCGCCTACCGGGCCAAGGTCCACAACGGCAGTGCAAAATTGATCGAGATTATCTTCTGGGAATATCAGTTCAAGGAGACGGCAACGTCGACAACTACCTCGCGCCGCCAGTTTCTTTGTGGAGTCTCGGTGAAGCCTGAGAAGGACAAGGAACTTCAGGCTTTCAGTTTGTCCGGCCCGCACGATGTTGTCAGTGTAGATGCTTTGGCCCAGAAGTCGGGAGATGCTGGTGATAGTAAGGTAATGATCAATCGCGTGGAATACGCGGACGGATCGATCTGGCAACGGAGAGACTGGAAATTTGGCGAGGTGAGGTTGGGCTATGCGCGTGCCGTGGCAACGCCGTGGGGCACGGAGATGTGCCGGGGACTATAGGCCAGAAGGTTTACCTGATTCCGGTTCTGATCAGAATTTCCATTTCTCCTTTGTCATTTTTCATTGAAACCACGCTTCTCGTTGGGGATTGGCACTCACCATGGGCAACCTCCTGCGATGAAAAATGAGAAATGAGATATGAGATATGAAAAATCGGCCTAACGATCCATCTAGCCTATCGTAGGTTAGCCAGCAGGTTGTCAGCTCTTTACCTCACGGTGGTCAACACTCACCAGCGCAGAAAAGCACCGATGTTTCCGTCTTCCTGAAGACGTTCCGCAGCCGGTCCTTGCACTTGTTCGACCCGGCCTTGCCAATCTAAAACGCGCTCCGCCGCTCGTTCGATAAAATCCCTCACCTCTTTCACCGCCTGACTGCAGTAGTCGCAAACTTCTTTTGTTCCGGCGTAAAGCGCGAGGCAGGTGCCACACTGGCTACCGGCCGGGGCAAACCCGTCGGCGTAAACAAGCTGCCACACACGCTGCTCCTGTATGGCGCGAACCGTTGGCGTGAGTTCCACCACTGCCTTCTGGTGTTTGTGCGCGGCGGTTATTAGTGTCTTCACCAGCTCAGCCTCGCGTTCGCGTTCCACCTCCGCCTCGACCTTGAGCGACTCCTCGAGCACCAGGGCATCGCTGCCGTTCATCGGCAAGCCGACTTGCTTGATCACTTTCGCGGCTACCGCTTTTGGTAGCAGCGCAATTAACTCGCTGGTTGTTTCGAATGGACCACCTACGATCAGCCGGTCAAACTCACGAACACTTGCAAGTTGCGCCGTCTGCTCCGCAACGTGCTTGAGGTGCAAATGCGCGTGTTGGTCGGCTTTGTGCTGGATCGTCATATGCGACTCGATATGGTCCGTTCCAATTTCATTGACGCGCCTTACCTCCATTTCAGCTTCAGCCTGGAAGTGCTCTTCAATTTCGCCGAGGTAGATCGTGAAGAACCGCGCGCGCTTCCGGTCTGTAAGCACCACGGCATAGCGTTCATATTCGTCCAGGATTTCAATCAGCGGCCGTACGTAAGGACTATCGTTCCAACGCGCGCCGTTGCGTATCCTCAGGTTGAATTCCTTGTGCCACAGGAACTTCTCCGAAGCATCGGCGAAAATGACTAACCCTCGCTTGAGGTCGCGATACTCCTCAACAAACTGGCGCACGCTGTCGGCGTCCGGGTCAAATTCCTGCCTCGCCTCCTGGTCCAGCTTCTGCCGGATCTCGTGGAGCAAGTCTTTGAGCACAATTTCAAACCCGCGCTCGAGGTTGATTTCACGGGATTGATCGGTGTCGAGGTAGACACTGAGCACGGGCTTTCCATCCCGCCGCATCAAGCTTTCCACTTCGGCCCGGGACAAGGTGGCCGGGGATTCTTCACGCACTGGTTGGGCTGTGCTCATCGTGGTTGCTCCGTCTGCGCTTGTGGAACGAACTCTCCGAGCGTGGCGTTTAATTGCATCGGTCGTCCGTCACGCAAAATGTTCAACGTCACAGACGAGCCCGGCGGCGTGCTTGCTACCAGATTTCGGAAAACATTAGGATCGGTTACTTCCACTCCATTGAAAGCCGTAATGACGTCACCCTTCTTGAGGCCTGCCCGTTCGGCCGGGCCGCCTGGCTGCACCTGAACCACGCCCACTCCCTTCGTCTCCTTGATCCCAAGTTCCTTAGCAGCGTCGGAATTCAATCTCACGACTGTTATCCCGAGCTGCCCGCGACGAACCTTGCCGGTCTTGACCAGCGTGTCTGTTATCGTGCGCGCCATGTTCGATGGAATTGCGAAGCCGATGCCGATGCTGCCGCCCGAAGGCGAAAGGATTTGTGAATTGATCCCGATAAGCTCGCTGTTGGTGCTGACGAGAGCGCCGCCCGAATTGCCCTGATTGATCGGCGCATCCGTCTGCAGGAAATCTTCGAAGCTGCCGCTGCTCAGTCCTGTCTGACGACCCTTCGCGCTGATGATTCCCATCGTCACGGTTTGTCCGATACCGAGCGGATTGCCGATGGCTAGCACCACGTCGCCCACGCGTACCTTATCGGAATCGCCCAGGGCCAGCACCGGCAAGCTCGTCGCATCAATCTTCAACACGGCCAGGTCGCTCGGTGGATCTGATCCCACAACCTTCGCGTCCAGGGTGCGGTTGTCGTTCAGGTCAACTTTGATCTGTTCGGCGCCGTCGACTACGTGATGATTCGTCAGGATGTATCCGTCAGTACTGATGATCACGCCCGAGCCCAAACCGCTGCGGCGCTGCTCCGGCATCTGCTGTGGTACGCGGTCGCCAAAAAACTGCCGGAACATCGGGTCGTCCATAAACGGATACTGCTGCGGCGCGCGCACCCGCATTTCCGAGTGAATGGTAATCACGGCCGGCGACACGCGACTCACGACGTCGGCATAAGACACTACCGGACCGGCCGTGGTGCTCGGAGGGCCGTTGTTGATGGGAGCGTTGTTCACGCCCGGATCCGATGAAGAAGCGAAACGTACTCCCTGGTTATTGCGATTACATGACGCGACGAAAAAAACCGTCACCAGTAGGGTAAACACAACTCCCCAGATCGCTTTGCCAGTCACAAATTCTTTGCGGTCCATAACCCCTCCCAATAAATTTTCTGCGCCACCGACAGCGGCGATTTCAGTAGACGCGGTCCATCCAGATGAATTCTCGGCGCGGGGTGTCGCTAAATAATATCAAACTGCGTTGGCCACCAGATGCGGCGCTGAGCGCTCCAGGCTTCGCAGCTTGATTCCGAAAGCCAGCAGCAAAATACCAAAGACGATCGCATATGCGCCGATGATCCAGACTACTGCCAATGCGCCCCCGACAGGATTGTAAAGTAACAACGCCCCAAAAATCACCGAAAGAATTCCACTCAGCGCAAGCATCCATTCGCCGGTAATCGCTTTGCGCAACTGGATCGCAGCGGCGATCTCGAGGATGCCAGTCACGATCGCCCAGGCCGCAATCAAGATGAGCAGAATCAAGGCAGTCATGGCCGGCACAAAGAACGCGAAGGCGCCTGCCAACACGCTCAACACGCCTTCGATAAGCAACAGCCACCAACGCTTATACTCGCCATACGACTTGATCCCGGCCACGATCGAAAACGCGCCGTCAACCAACGCGTACGCGCCGAAAAGAAAAACCAACGCTGTTAAGGTTATATGCGGCCACATGAAAGCCAGCACACCGAAGATGATTCCGGCAATGCCGCGGAGCACTATGGCCCACCAACTACTTGTAAACACAATCAACATGTCTCGCCTCCTCTTGTTCATGCGCCAAGCAGAAGCCCGCCCGTTAGGAAGGGCTCCGCTCAAGCTTTGCTAGTGTCTTCTCGAGCTTCTTTCGAGCATCTGAAATTACCGCCCTTGCTAACGGTCGGGCTTCTGCCAGCTCAGCCCCTGCTGCCCACGGCCTCAGCTTGCTCGGTTCGCTTAGTTGAAAACGTAAACTCTCCATCCCGCCAATCGACAACGATCTTGTCTCCATCGTGTATCTCTCCGGCCAACAAGCGACGGCCAATCGGTGTTTCCAATTCCTTCTGAATCGCGCGCTTCAGCGGCCGCGCTCCATAGACCGGGTCATATCCCTCGCGTGCCAAATGAGTCGCCGCCTCGGGGGTCAACTCGATTTCGATATGGCGTTCGGCCAAACGCGCCCGCAGGCGATTGAGTTGAACATTCAAAATCTTTTTCAGGTCTTCTTCAGAGAGCGAATGGAAGACGACGATCTCGTCGACGCGATTCAGAAACTCCGGCCGGAAGTGGTGCCTCATCTCCGTCAGCACGGCTTCCTTCATCACTTCGTAAGCTGACGTCTCCGTCTTGCCGCTGAATTCGAGTATCCGCTCCGATCCGATATTGGAAGTCATGATGATGACGGTGTTCTTGAAGTCGACCACGCGGCCCTGACCGTCTGTCAGTCGACCATCGTCGAGGATTTGCAGTAACACATTGAAGACATCGTGGTGGGCCTTCTCGATTTCGTCGAAGAGGATGACGCAGTAGGGACGACGACGGACCGCTTCGGTGAGCTGACCGCCTTCCTCATATCCGACGTAACCCGGGGGCGCACCAATCAGCCGGCTTACTGCATGCTTCTCCATGTACTCCGACATGTCGATGCGGATCATCGAGCGCTCGTCATCAAACATGAATTCCGCCAAGGCGCGCGCCAGTTCGGTTTTGCCGACACCGGTTGGTCCGAGAAAAATGAACGAACCGATGGGCCGCTGCGGATCCTTTAACCCGGAGCGCGCGCGTATGACCGCATCGGCCACAGCTTCGACCGCTTCGTTTTGTCCGATGACGCGCTGGTGCAAGTGGTCGCCAAGCTGCAGGAGCTTATCAACCTCTCCCTGCATGAGCTTCGTCACAGGAATTCCGGTCCAGCGGCTAACCACCTCGGCAATGTCTTCTTCGTCAACTTCTTCTTTCAGCAGACGCGAGGCGCCTTGTTTCTTCTGCAGCAGTTCCTCTTCCGCCTGAAGCCGGCGCTCCAGATCCTGCAACTTGCCGTAACGAAGCTCTGCTGCTTTGTTTAGATCGTAAGCACGCTCCGCCTGCTCAATCTCCACGCGCGTATGATCGATTTCTTCGCGAAGTTTTCGCAAGCGATCCACCGCTTGTCTTTCCACTTGCCACTGCGAGCGCAAAGCGTCAGCGCGCGCTTTCAGATCGGCAAGCTCCTTCTCCAGTTTCTCCAGCCGATCTTTTGAAGCGCGGTCCTTCTCCTTCTTCAGCGCTTCGCGTTCAATCTCCAGTTGCATAACACGCCGTTGCGCCTCGTCGAGCTCGACCGGTACGCTTTCGATTTCCGTGCGCAAACGCGCCGCGGCCTCGTCGACGAGATCTATAGCCTTGTCCGGCAGGAAGCGATCGCTAATGTAACGATGCGACAGCACGGCTGCGGCGACGAGGGCGGAATCTTTTATGCGAACGCCGTGATGGACCTCGTAGCGCTCGCGCAAGCCGCGCAGAATGGAGATCGTGTCTTCAACTGTCGGCTGGTCGACGAACACGGGTTGGAAACGACGTTCTAGCGCGGCGTCCTTTTCGATGTATTTGCGAAACTCATCGAGCGTGGTAGCGCCGATGCAATGAAGCTCGCCGCGCGCGAGCATCGGCTTCAAAAGATTCCCGGCATCCATCGAGCCTTCTGTTTTGCCGGCGCCGACCACCGTGTGCAGCTCGTCTATGAAAAGAATGATCTGTCCTTCCGCCTCCTGCACTTCTTTGAGGACGGCCTTCAATCGCTCTTCGAACTCGCCGCGATATTTCGCCCCCGCGATGAGCGCGCCCATGTCGAGCGCCACCACCTTGCGGTCTTTCAAACTTTCAGGCACGTCGCCGCGCACGATGCGCTGGGCCAGGCCTTCGACGATGGCAGTTTTGCCCACGCCCGGTTCACCGATCAGCACCGGGTTATTCTTAGTTCGCCGCGACAGCACCTGTATGACTCGCCGAATTTCTTCGTCACGCCCGATCACTGGATCGAGTTTGCCCTGCGCGGCTGCCTTGGTTAGATCGCGCCCGTAACGTTCGAGCGCTTCGTAAGTGGCTTCGGGATTTTGCGACGTCACACGTTGCGAGCCGCGCACCTGGCGCAGGGCCTGCATCAGTTTGTCGCGCGTCAGCCCCAGCTCTTTGAGAATGCGCCCGGCGGCGCCGGCGGAATCTTCCAATATCGCCAGCAGGATGTGCTCGACCGAGACGTAGTCATCCTTGAGCGTCTTCGCTTCGTCCTCAGCCTGCACCAGGACTTTGTTGAGTCGTCCGCTAATGTAAACTTCGCCCGCGCTGCCGGTGGTCGATGAAACTTTCGGCAGCCGCTCGAGTTCTGTTTGCACCCTCTGGCGTACTAGTTCCGGATCGACGCCGCTTTTCTCGAGGGTCGATTTCGCCAGCCCGCCGTCCTGGCTCAGCAACGCCACCAGAAGGTGTTCCACGTCGATCTGCTGATGGCCCAGGCGCGTTGCTTCGCTTTGCGCGGCACGCAGAGCCTCTTGCGCTTTTTCAGTCAGGCGATTCATATCCATAACTAATGCCCTCTCCATTTGGAGTGCGCTGACCTGTCAGCGCTTTGATCGCTCGCGACCTGTCGCGGCCGTGGTTTGGTCAATCGACGTGTTCGTGGCGTCAAGCTGCCACGGACCAAAGCGGTGACAGGTCAGCGCACTCCAAATGCGCAAGCTTTTTTTCAACGCACCTCGGCCACACTTGCGGCGCGCTCGAGCGCGGTAATCAAGGGTGCGATATCCCACGAGCCGTCGTAGCGATCGCCGTTGATAAAAAACGCCGGCGTGCCATTCACACCGCTTCTTACCCCGCCCAGAAAATCTTCCCGCACGCGCTGGCGATAGACGCCTTCTTCCAACTCGCGCACGAACCGCTTCAGGTCCAGACCCAGCTCCTGCGCATAAGCCACCAGGTGCGGCGGATCGAGCATTGGCTGGTTTTCGAATAACAAGTCGTGCATCTCCCAAAACTGACCCTGCGCTCCCGCGGCTTCTGACGCTTCCGCGGCGGACTCCGCATGCGGATGTATCTGGGTCAAAGGAAAGTGACGAAAAGCAAAGCGCAACTGGTCACTCATGATCTCCAGGACCTTCTTGATGATCACATGGGCCGCGGCGCAGTAAGGACATTCGAAATCGCCATACTCGATTAACGTCACCGGGGCGTCTGCTGGTCCCAGCACGTGATCGCGCGCCGTCAGGGGTATCGTTAGTCTTGCTCTCATGCTAGTTGCCATGGGCCACCTTCTCTTTCTTTGCGGTTAAGTTTTCCAAAGCGTTGAGGATGCCATCGGCGCCGGGGTTCACTCCGATGGGCGAAACGTAACTCCAGGCGATCACACCGTCGCCGTCGATAACGAAAAGCGCACGCTCCGATACGCCCTCGCCTTTGCGATAGACGCCATACTGTCGTGCTACTTCACCTTTGGGTTCGAAGTCCGCGAGCAGGGAAAAATGCAGATTGCGGTGCTCGCGGTAAGCGCTGTGACACCAGGCGCCATCGACGGAAATACCGAGCAGATACGCGCCATATCGCTTGAACTCCGGCAGGATTTCGTTGTAAAGCGACATCTGATCGCCGCAGACCGGACTCCAATCCGCGGGATAAAACGCGAGGATAACGGGACTTCCGCGGAACTCTTTGAGCGAGATTTTCTGATCCGGCGTTGATGGCAGCGTGAAATCAGGCGCGCGCGTGCCGGCGCTCAGAGCGGATCGGGCGTTCGCATTTTCGGTTTGGTTTGTTTGAGTGTTCATTAATCTTCCTCGCTCTTTGCCGCGTAGCGGTGGTTGACTTTAGCCCTGCCTTTCAAGGGCAGGGATTCCATTCTGTTACGATCTTGCGTCGCGTGAGCGACGAATAAACGCCTGTCTCAATAGTCGCTGATGCGACGAGACGGCCAAACGCTTTACCTTCCCCGCCTTGAAAGTCCGGGCTAAACTCATATGGCCGCTACGCGGCGAAAACTTTACCAGCGATCCTGCATTGTCAGACATCACTCATCACTCATCACTCATCACTAGCCTCACTCATCGCGTTTACGTTCCCCTATCTCGCGGCGCAACTGCTCGATGCGTCCAACCAGATCCAGGATGATTGCTGCGCCAGCGAAGTTGACGCCAAGGTCGCGCCGCAGTCGCTGCATCCGTCGCAACTGCATAACCGCGCGACGCGACAATATTGGTTCACCCGCCTGGTCCTCGAGTGTTTCAATCAACCCCTGTCGCGCGAGCCGCACCACGAGCGAGCGCCGCGCGCCCAGACTGTCAGCACAGGCCTCGCAGGTGATTGCTTCATCCATGTCAAAATCCATCACTCCCATAAAGGTCCCCTGGAAACAGCATCCGGCCCAACAATTCGAACGCCTGAATAGCGCAGCACGATGGCAAGTGTAAGCAGGAACACGCACAGCACCAGCATCTGCCGCCAGTCGATTTGCATTGCGCCTTTTAAGATCACTTCGCGCAAAGTGGCTACTATCCCCACCTCCACCATGGTGGCCACCGAAACGCGGTGCTCTTCTAGATAGATAATCAACAAGCGAAACAATTCGATCAGCACGAGTATGAAGAGAATGTCGGCGATGACTGCTGAAAAATCCGTGCCGGCAAATAGAGATTTGCCGAGATGAAACAACTTGATCAGCATCGCCACGAAGAGTGCGCCACATAGACCAAGGACAATGACGTCCTGGACCGTCTCCAGATACTTGCGCAGCGTTGGGTTCCGGCTGCGCATCAGCGCCGGTTCAGGGCGATAACCTAGTTCGTGTTCAACTGTCATCTGTGCTCACTCAAACTCAAGCAGCGGGGCAAGCCCGCCTTCCCAACCCCGAGCCTTTCAACATGGGCGATGGATCCAGCG
>DASYMB010000283.1:0-8605 GCA_036009285.1 Pyrinomonadaceae bacterium
TGTAAGTAGCCGGCGTCCCGTTACCCTGGTCCATATTGCGGCAGCCGATCCATTTGGCGCCGGGAGCGACACCGATTTGATTGCCGGCGCCGTCGTCGCCCACCATGGTGCCAACCGTATGGCTGCCGTGGAAGTTGTCATCGCAGGGCGCGACGGTGTTGGCGCCGCAGATACCACCGCCGCTGTGGATCGCATCATGCCAGTTGTAATTGTGGTCGGCGACGCTTCCGTTCCAGCCGCGGTATTTTGGCTTAAGAGCGTTGTGCGTCCAGCGAATACCGGTGTCCAAACCGCCGACAACCATGCCCTGTCCGGTAAAGCCCTGCGCCCAGACGGCGGGAGCGTTTACGCTTGTCACACCCAATTCCACAGCGTTAGGTGCATCGGCGCTGCTCGGTGCGTTGCGGAGGTCGGTAATTTTAGGATCCTCGATCCAGCGCGCGGGCCGGTTGGAGTCGACGCGCGCTACATCTGAACGTTCGGCAAGCTGCTCGACCAGGGTGCGATCTGCGGTGGCGACGATCATGTTGGCGGCCCAGAACGATTGATATGCAGCGTCCTGCGATTCGAGAAAAGCCTTGAGACCAACTTGAGTGCGAGCAGCATGCTGCGTGAGCGTGTTGTAAACAAACCAGCCGCGCGCGTCCTGGTCCTTCATGTCATACGCGGCGCTGACATCAGCCTGGTCCGCCAACAGAATAACAACCGAGGCACTATCACCGCCGGCTGTATCAGCAATCACCGCTGCAGCGATTTTTGATTCCGGAGTTCGCAAAAGCGACTGCGTCACATTGTTCAAGAACGATGCCCCTGCGCTCGGATACGAGGCTCCGACTATGTTGAACTGTTGACTCCGGCCAGTTTCCGCTGCTGATGGTAGCGAGTGTGATGAGGAAATGATCGTCGTCGCCGGTATCAATCCCACCAGACAGATCGTCGCGAAGAATAAATAGAAATAAGAACGAGCTAAGGTGCTGGGTGTGCTGAAATTCATTCTCAGTCTCCGTGGTTCGCCTCTGGTCAATAATCAATGGCCCTGAGGTTATTACTGTAGTTGCACCGGAGTTTACTTTCAAGACGCCGCGTGTAATTCAACCTTTACTGCGACCGCGGGCGACCTCGCCCACTTTCGTTGCCGTTCAAGAAGTTCAGAGTAGAAGCCTTCGTTTGCCGCTGCTGGCCAAGCAGAAGCCTGACCGTTAGGGAGGGCTCAAGATCGAAATTCTGGCAGAAACCGGAGCCCTTGCTAACGCGCGGGCTTCTGCTTGGGACAGCGTACTCAGCCCATTGACACTTTTCGGCCAAAACCCATTGTACTCTGAACTTCTTGAACGCCATTCGTGGTTGAATGCTGCATGGCCCGCTTTGTGATTCAACCTCGACTGGAGTGAATGGCGCGCGCTGCGGGCGAGGCGCCCGCGGTCCCAATAACAAGTCGACTCCAAGTTCCGAAGTGAGCACTGTCTCCAGTTGACTCGATTCGCCTGCTGCAGCTTGTCTGTTACCATCTCCCCGGCAAGGGGGATAACAAAATGGATAACAAACGAGCGCGAATTGTGATTGTGGGCGGCGGATTTGGCGGACTCTTTACCGCGCTTGATCTGAACAGCACTGGCGACGTCACGCTAATCAGCGACGCGGATCATTTTCTGTTTACGCCAATGCTCTATGAATACCTCAGCGGCGAGGTTGAGCAATGGCATATTGCACCGCCCTACAAGGAACTGCTCGACGATAACGTCACCATCATCCGCGATGAGGTCACTAGTATCGATCTTGAAGCGCAAACAGTCGCGCTGAAAAACCGGGGCCAAAGCATATCGTACGATGTGCTCGTGCTTGCTCCGGGTGGCGTTACCAATTTCGCTGGCGTTGCAGGCGCCGCGGATTACGCGCTTCCCTTTCGCAAGCTTGCCGATGCAGACAAGTTGCGGCAAACGATGGTTGATGCGCTCGACCACGTGCCTCCGGATCTTCCGCCGCAGGATACTCAACGAGCCTTGACCTTCGCCGTGGTCGGCGCGGGCGCCAGCGGCGTCGAGTTATCGACAAAGATGGCCGACTTGCTGCGTGACGCATTCAAACGCCGCGCGCTGCGTGGCGAACCTCGCGTGCTGGTAATTGAGATGGGCGACAAGATCGTCCCGGGCATGGGCGATGAGATTCGCGAGTTCGTCGAAGATGCCCTGCGCCAATCGCACGTGGAGGTTCACACGCTGACGCGCGTGGTGCGCGTTACCGATAAGACGCTCGCCATCGAACATAACGGAACGCAAAGTGAGATCGAAGCCGCGGCCGTAGTGTGGGCAGGCGGCGTTCGGGTTAGTCCGTTAGTTGAAAATCTGAAGGTCGACAAAACAAGTCGCGGACTGATCATGGTCCATCCCACTCTTCAAATTCCCTCTCACACAAATGTCTTCGCGCTCGGAGACATCGCCTTTTACAAAGACGCTGCGCCGACTCTGGCCGGCACGGCCCAATTAGCGTTACAGGAAGCGCGCCTAGTCGCGAAGAACATCAAAGCGTTTCTCTCAGGCGACGAACTGCACACGAAGCATTTCGAGGAACTCGGAGAAGCAGTCAGTTTGGGCACCGAACGCGCGGCTGTGCTGGCCGGCGGAAAAGCGTTTGGTGGTCCACTCGCGCGACAGGCGCGCTTTGCGCTTTATACAGCGCGGCTACCAACCTGGCATCATCGTCTGCGCGTGGGCGCGAGCTGGTTTTTTGAAGGCACCGCGCCGCGGCCGCTGTTGCCCCTCGGTCTTCAGAGGTAGTCCGCGTGCCGCTTCAAGTAAAAGGCCGGGCCCGCATCCGAGTGCTGCTGATTGTTGCGCTTGTGATCGCGGGTTTTGCTCTTCTGCTGTGGGTGCGCGACCGGCATTCAAGTTCCAGCGATACGACAACGGGCTTAGATCGCCTGGGTCAGGTTATCGGCTCGCCTTCAGAAACACCTGCTGCAACTTCGACTCTGCCCGGCGCGTCATCTCCGGTTCAAAGTCCAGCCGTAATAACTACGGAGAGCACCGCCTCCCCTGAAAATAAGGCGACGCCGAATGAGCTCGGCCGCACGGGAAGCTTTGTCTTCAACCCCTCGCTAATTATTCCGGTTGCTGGCGTGAAATCCGATCAATTGCTCGACACGTTTACTGCTGCTCGCTCAGAAGGACACGTGCATGATGCCATCGACATCCCTGCGCCTGCAGGAACGCCGGTAGTAGCGACCGCCGACGGCGAGATAATCAAACTTTTTCAGAGCGAGCGCGGCGGCACCACGATCTATCAACTCAGCGCTGATAAGAAGTGGGTGTTCTACTACGCGCATCTTCAGCGTTATGCCGACGGCCTGGCTGCGGGTAAGTTTGCGAAGCAGGGCGAAGTCATCGGATACGTTGGCGACACCGGAAACGCCGGCGCGGGCAATTTCCATCTCCACTTTTCCATCGCCATCATTGCCGATCCAAAACGTTATTGGGAAGGCACCAACATCAATCCCTACCCGCTGCTGCACAACTGACCCAAGCAGAAGCCCGACCGTCAGGGAGGGCCTTTTTCAAGTTTCGAGTTTCGAGTTTCGAGTTAGATGAAAACCGGAAATCCGAAGCTCAAAAACTCGAAGCTCAAAAAGGCCCTCCCTGACGGTCGGGCTTCTGCTTGGGGCTCCTGCCTCCTGCCTCTGCCTCCTGCTCCTGCCGTCTGATTCTCGCGTTCGCTAATCGTGCAAGCACTCTCCTCAAAATGAGGGTTTCAGTTCAGCCCGAGCGGAGATTCCCGTTGCAGCTCTGTGGGAACACTCATTGCTACAAGTTGCCGTCGGAGCAACTATCGCCTCGCTTTTCAATTTTATTTGGAACGAGGAAGACTAATGAAAACTACCAACATCAACTCCATCAGCCGCGCGGCGATTCTGCTCCTGGCAACCTTCTCGATCATGTTCGCAGCCGGTTGCGATCCTGCTGACAACTCAAACGGTTCAGGCACCGCAACTCCGTCCCCGGCCGTGGCGTCTTCGCCGACTGCCCCAAGCGAAAGCACACCCGCAAGCAGCCCGAGTCCCGCTGTGACTCCTTCCCCGGCGGCATCGCCTTCGCCGAAGGCCAAAACCCCCGAGAAAAAATAATAGAGATATTTGAACGAGTCCGCTTATGGCCCGATTCCCGACGTCAGGTCAGGTCAAACAAACATCACCAACAGAGGCTTCGCATGAAAACAATCAGATACTCCGTGCTCGAATTAATCATGGTCCTCTCTACTCTCGCTTTCGCTTTCGGGGGTTGTGCCGTCGAACCTGCCAGCAACTCAAACGCTCCTGCTGGTCCGGCGCCATCCGCATCGGCCTCCGCATCGCCGTCCGCCACTGCGGTGAGCCAGGCAGTTCCCGTCACCTTGCCTGTGCTCGACGCGTTATTTTCCGACGAAGCTTTTAAGACGAAGTTGAAATCCGGTGTGCAACTTACCGACGATCAACTCGTGCAACTGCAAAAGATCGCCCGGGAAGAAGTGGCCCGGCTGCGACAGTTGAATGCAGAACAACAGGCGGGAAACGCGGAGCAGTCCAGCCAGGCGCGCGAACACGCTGCGGAAGCGATTCGCGGCGTCATTGGTGAACAAAAAGCCGCCGATCTTTTCACACTCGCTCGCGAATACTGGGTCGCGGGTGGTGAAGGCGTTGAACCCGGCAAGACCGATAAGGCTGCGACCGCGCCCGAGAATACACTCCTCGCTGGTCCAAATGCGATTCCCAAAGATACGCGAGTGGTCGTTAACATTCCCGCGTTCCGCATGGATGTATTCAAGGATGGTTCGCTCCTCAAGTCGTACAAAATTGGCATCGGTTATCCTGAATTCCCGTTGCCCACCGGCTTAAGGAAAGCGCAAACGATTATCTTCAATCCCACCTGGACGCCGCCTGATGAGCCGTGGGTAGCGAGGATGAAGAATGTGAGCGTGGGCGAGAAGGTGGCCGCGGGTAGCAAACTAAATCCCCTCGGACCGATCAAGATTCCCATCGGCTTGCCGTCGCTGATTCATGGTGGGAAGTCGCCGGCGAAACTCGGCACGTTTGCCTCGCACGGTTGTGTGGGTCTGACAACGGCGCAGGTCCAGGACTTTTCTAAACTGCTGGCCCAGGTTGCCGGCAGCGAAATAAGCGAGGCGGCGATCAAATCGTATTTCGCCGACAAGACGAAAACCAGGGTGGTGAAATTAGACCAGGTGGTGCCGGTGGAACTGCGTTATGAAACTATCGTGGTTGAAGATGGTGCACTGCATATCTATCGCGACGTTTACGACCAGGACACAAACACTGAAGCAAACTTACGCGCGGTTTTGGAAGTTAGCGGGATAAAGCTCGAAGACCTGGGCCAGGAAGAACGTGCGCAGTTGTTGGAGGCAGTTAATGCAATGTCGCGGCATCCAGTGAAGGAAACGTTGACCAGCAAGACGGCGAATAATCCAGCCGCCACCCCAACTGCTTCGCCAGCGAACAACGCAACGAAGGACGACGGGAAAAAGCTCGCGGCGACGCGCGCGAAGAAACCAATCGCGAGGAACCAAAAGGAAGTTGTCATTGAACTCGCGGCGCTGAAGGGTAAGGGCTATCCCGCGGCCATGAATCTCGATACCGGGAGCGGTAAGGCGGCTACTGTGGCCATCGCTAAGTCTGCTGCGAACAAAGTGCCGTAGGCACGACAGGTAACGCAAACTGTTAGTCTGCGGAGGTTCATTGCCACTGAGTTAGTGCTGACCCACCCCACGCAAACTCACAGTTTGCTTTACTTTTTCACTGCCCGCGCAACCACATAGTGCAGCCGGACTACACCATCCGGATAATCGCGAACGGAAATTAGCTTCAGGGTTACGTCACGCCGCTTCGGCGCGATTAGCGGAATACCTTCGCCGATGAAAGTCGGAATAACGTGAATGATGAACTCGTCAATCTCGCCCGCATCCAGGAACGACGCGATAATTCCACCGCCGCCCATCATCCAGATGTCTTTGCCGGGCGTTGCCCGCAAACGCTTGGCAAACTGATCAATAGGTTCGTTGACGAACTCAACGCCCGGCGGGATTGACTTGGGAGGATGATGAGTGAAGACGTAGTTCTTAATCTTTGGACCATAAGCGCTCATAGCGCCGGCGTTCATTTCCAAACCAATCCCGTAGGTCTTGCTGCCCCACAGAATCGTATCGATCGTTTTGAAGAATCCGCCCATACCATAGTTGCCGGCCGGCCGTGGACGGTCGAGCCAATCGACGCTGCCATCCGCGCGCGCGATGAACCCGTCGGCGCTGGTCGCGATATACACGATGATCTTTCGTTGCTTCGCCATTACCTAATGATACTGTCGGAACTGCGCCCCTCTTACTGGGACCGCGGGCGTCCCGCCCGCCTCGCCAACATTCACTCGCCCAGAGTTGAATCCCAAGAAGCGCGCCTACCGCGAAGCGACTATGGAACCGCGGTCGAGCTTCTTTACGCAGCGCCGGCGGCTTCGCAAGAATCGAGTTCGGGAATATCTTCAATCGGCGCGCCGGCTTCACCGAAGTAAGGACGGCCAGTCTCAATCGCTTCGAAGTATTCCTCGATGCGACTGAGTATCTCTTCAACCGAATGTGAGTGATAGAGCGAGGTGCGAAAGAGCGCGCCGCCTTGCAAACCGCGCGTAAATTGCCCGGCGAGTTGTTTCATGCGATTGATCGCAGGCGTCTCGGGCATGTCGTCGCGCAGCAAGTCGAAATACTCATGCAGGATCGCGCGCTTGTCTGCCAGCGTCGGCTCGAAAATTTCCCGCCCCTGTATCACATCTTCAATCTGGCGGAAGATCCAGGGATTGGCCATCGCGCCGCGCCCGATCAAAACGCCGTCGCAACCTGTCTCACGAAAACGCGCAAACGCCTGTTCGATCGTGGTCACGTCGCCGCTTCCTGATACCGGCACGCTCACAGTTTCCTTTATCTGCTTAACCAGGTCCCAGTTTGCCAGGCCGCGATAACCCTGCTCCTTCGTGCGGCCATGCAAGGCGATATGCTCCACGCCACACGCTTCGGCAAGCTTCGCCGTTTCGACTGCATTGATAGTGTGATCATAAAAGCCGGCCCGAATTTTGATCGTCAGCGGAATCGTGATCGCCTTCTTGATCTCGGTGAGTATTGTCTCCAGGCGTTCATGGTCCTTTAGCAATCCCGACCCGCCGCCGTGCTTCACAACTTTTGGCGCCGGGCAGCCGCAGTTAATGTCGAGAATGTCGGCGCCAATTTCTTCAGCCATCTCCGCAGCCAGGCGCATGCGCTCAGGCTGTCCGCCAAAAATCTGCACCGCAAACGGCCGCTCATCTTCGTAAAAACGCATCTGGCGTTTTGACTTGGGATTGCTGCGCGTCAGACCTTCAACTGAAATAAACTCCGAAACGCTCAGCCCCACCCCGCCGCGTCGCTTGAGCAGACGCCGAAACGAAACGTCGGTTACGCCCGCCATCGGCGAGAGTATTAACGGCGGGTTAATGTCGATGTCTCGAATCTTAAATGGCTGGATCATCGAACCATTCTCAATGCTTTGCCTGGGTTGGTTTTCTCTTGTTCGTGACTAACACTTCCGGTTCTTCATAAATCAACCCGTCAAGCAGTCGGTGAATCATATCTGGCAAGTTCCGAATAAGTTTTAACGTCTCATGGTCACCCGTATCCATCATCATTTCCATAAACATAGGGTGAGTGGATATTTCCACGGACCGGGCGAACCGTTCCATTGCGGTCCGAATCTCGACTGGTCTCTCACGTTTCATTACGCGATAGACCTCCATCGCGGGCTCGTATAACCAAGGAAATTCCTCGCGCAAGAAACTCGTGAACATCAACCAGACGGCAGTGCGTTGCTTAGGATCCCGACTGTCCATCGACATATGTAACATATCGGCAAGAACGTAAGGATGAAAACGCTTCCGGCGCCTCAAGGGCCGCGAACTCAACGCCTCAGTCAGCTGAAGGTTCAACTTATCCGGTAAGTCTCCCAAGACAACTTTGATTTCTTCAAATAATTTAGAGACATTATTTGGATTTGAAATCTTTTCATTCTGGTCATTAGAAGGTAAATGTAGAACATCCGTCACATTCTCCCGAAAAGCATTGACCTGCCTTCGAACTGCTTCATCGCGCGGCTCGGCATCTAAATTGCGACGAATTAACTGGAGCACAAGCTTAGTAAGTGAATCGTCGTCATCACCGCAATTCTGAAATTGGGCGAAGGGTCCTCGGCTCGCTTGTTCCAGTGATATCCCGACGACCACGCCAAATACTTGTTTGTTCAATTTGCCCTTAGCCACTCCAGCCTCGTAAAGAATCCAAGGCCGATCGATGCTGTTGGCGGTGAGGAGCGCAACCACGTCTGTGGCATCGTCAATTTTGCCCATGATCGCGTTATACCATTCCGCGCCGAACTCAATTCCAGCAGTGCCCTTCCGATCCGAGGAGCGAAACGACTTCAGGAACCCTCCGCTCGCGTCGGTCAACAGATTTGAAAAAGCTTCTGCCAGCTCGGCGTCCCGACTATCATGGCTAACGAAAACTAATGGCCGCAGCTCGTTTAAAACCGGTGCAGCTTTGTCCGATG
>DASYMB010000284.1:0-4780 GCA_036009285.1 Pyrinomonadaceae bacterium
ATGAATCTCCTGGAAAAGCTTCAACGCGAAAAGGACCTGACTTACCTCTTCATCTCTCACGATTTGCGTGCGATACGCCACGTCTCCGATCGTGTGGCGGTAATGTACCTGGGCCGGCTAGTGGAGCTCGCCGAATCAAAAACGATCTATGCCGATCCATTAATGCCCTACACCAGGGCGCTGATCTCCGCCGTGCCGGTGCCTGATCCAAAAATCGAAGCGTCCCGCCGGCGAATTGTCCTTGAAGGCGACGTCCCTTCGCCTATCAATCCGCCGCAAGGTTGCCGTTTCCACACCCGCTGTCCTTACATGATCGAGGCCTGCAAGCAAGTCGTACCGCCGCTGGTTGAGATCAAGCCGCATCACTTCGCTGCCTGCATTCGCATCAGCCCGGCGCAGCCTGATATCGAGCAGGTTGCTCCTGGGGATGCCCCCGGCCTCGCCGCAGCTCGACAGGCCGCAGCGCAAATAAGTTAATCCAACCCCGCAAAATCAGGCGAAAAGCTTTGCGTTCCCAGGCAGAAGCGCGCGCGTGGAGCAAGGGCTCTGTAGGCGAGGGGCTAAAATCCCTGCTTACAGTCGGGCTTCCGCCGGCTCTCCGCGGATGAAAAGCGATTGCTATTCGTCGTATACCAATAGGGTAGTTCGTTTTGTGTCTAGCCATCGTTCATTTGCTTTTGCGGGTGCGGCAGGTTTTCACGTCACTTGTTGCCGGTTTTTCCGAAACCTATACTGATCTGGAGTGGAAGCTACGCAGTGCAGCCTAGCCAACAGTTTGTATTACAAGCCATGCCCTCCAGAAATCGTCCACCGAGGCCCGGCCGTAAGGAGCGTTCAAAGGAAAGCAGAACGCGAGGGACGAAAGTGCCTTTATCGATGAGCTCAACTGCCTCCGAAGTAATCCGACCGGAAACTCAAACCGAGCCTCCGAGTGGGCCGAGTGAAATCGTGCAGGAGCATCCCGCAGACGCTCCCGCGGGATGGACCACCGTGCAGGACCAGCTCGCCGCGTCCGCGGGACTATCGCTCCTGCTCGTAGATGGACGTCAGCCTCCGGCCCTCGTCGTTTCAAACAACAATTCTATCTGTCACGCGTTTCAATCATCGTTGGACTATGTCAGCCTCTGCGATCCTTATTGTGGCGATGCTCATCGTCGCGCGCTGAATGCCCGGTCGGCGATCCAGTATAAGTGTCACGCCGGGCTGCAGTGTTTCACGGTGCCCGTACAGATTGGCGGTCAACAAAATCTGGCGGCAATTGGTGGTCGTGCATTTGTGAGTGCGGAGGATTATCGCTTCCTGGTCGATCGCTTTCGCGACGGCGAGTTAAACGATCTGCTTGCCAGCGATCCATTCGAGAATGTGATCTTCGCTGACGCGAATCGACTCGAGCAGTTGTCCGAACGTTTGCAGAAAGCCATACGCGGCTTTGCTCAATTCGCTGAGACGGTTGAAGGATCACCTTTCGTCGCTTCATCCGAGGAGGCAACTGAATCCGCGGATACCGAACCTGCCGGCGACGTCAGGGTTACAAACGGGCGCGAGCCGCGTGCGGTTGAAGGGACTAGCTCCTCGCGTCTGCTCGCTGGACCATCCGAGGATGCAGCCGGTAGCGGAATGTTTACCAACGGTTCCGACCCGGAGCGACAGGCAGAGCTCAAGCGCCTCAGGAAGCGAGTGGATAGCTCAAATTTGACGGAATACCTCGGCCGCGTTTCCGAGCGCATAGACCATCCCGATCCGGCGGAGACTTACAAAGCGATCCTCGCATTTGTGAAAGAGCTGTTCAAAGCCGAGCGCGCTTCAATAATGACCTTTGATGAAGCTACGAATGAGATCGTCCTGAAAGAATCCGAGGGTCTGGCACGCGGCGAAGGTGAAGTGACGAAAATTAACGTGGGCGAGGGTATTGCCGGAAAGGTATTCAAATTGGGGAAGGCGCGCGTTACCGACAACCTGGAGACTGCCGGATTTACCCTCGCGCCGGCGGAACGAAACTACAAGACGAAGTCGTTCCTCAGTTTCCCCTTGATCACAAAACACGGGCTGAAGCTCGGCGTGCTGAACGTCGCCGACAAAGTGGACGGCGGAAAGTTTGAGGCGATCGATCTTGGTGTGTTGGAGGTCATCGCTCCACGAATCGCAGCAGCAGTCGAGCGCGCCGTTTTGCAGGAGCATTCATACACGGATCCGCTAACTGGCTTACTAAATCGTCGCTATCTCAAGCAACGCCTGACGGAAGAACTCAATCGCTCGCAGCGTTACAAATATTCGATGAGCTGCCTGATGGTCGACATCGACGACTTCAAGCACTACAACGATCACAACGGCCATCCGGCGGGCGATGAAGCATTGAAGACAACTGCCCAAACTCTGAAAGCCGCATTGCGCGCGGCAGACGTCGCCTTTCGTTATGGCGGCGAAGAGTTTTGCATCCTGCTGCCGCAAACTAATCTCGCCGACGCTGGTGTAATCGCCGAACGCATGCGGCAACTGGTTAGCCAAACCAGATATGCGCATGGCAAATCGCAGCCGTTGGAAATCGTGAGCGTTAGTATCGGAATTTCCACCTTCGGCAAAGACGTGGATAACGCCGACAAGATAATTGCCGCGGCGGACCGCGCTCTCTACAGCGCAAAACACCGGGGCAAGAACCGCATCGAAATTTACGTGGACGACAGCGCCAGTTAGCTCGCCTTCAGATGAACCAGAATCACAGTGAGAACACATCCCGGATTCTCGGTCGCGTGAAGCGCGAAGAGTTTGTCGGCAGGAACGCCGAACTCGAACGCCTGGTGGCCCATGCGATGCGGCCGGGGCAGATTTCCACTTCCACTGAAGCCCGCGGACTTCTAATTTTGATGGCGCCGCTTGCCGGTGTTTCAGAGTTGCTGCGGCAAACGTTTGACGATCTCTTCAATCGCGGCGAAGAGATCGCGCCAATCTATTTCGGGCTGCCGCAAACTCAGACCACCGCCGTCAGCGCTGCAATCGAGTTTCTCAATACCTTCCTCTTGCAATACATCGCCTTTCGCCGCGATGAGCCTTCGCTTTGCCACGCCTCGCTGACCCTGAATGATCTGGTCCAACTCGCGCCGGCTGCTGATCTCGATTGGATTGAAGAACTGGTTGAAGCTTACAACCGCCAACGCTTCGGCGACGACGATCGCGAACTGGTACGGCTTTGTTTGAGCGCGCCGCGGCGGGTCCCTGCAAATCTCGCCCGGCCCTTTGTGATGTTTGACGCAGTGCAGTTGGCGAATTACGACGACTCGCCCGTAGCATTTGCGGTTGAGCTTGTGAGGGCCCTTGACGCTAGCGGTTCTCCATTCGTTTTGGCCGGCTTGCGCCGGGACATTCTCGACGCGATTCAGAACGCGGGCCGCAGTTCCCAGGCGTTTGAGTTGCTGCGCTTGGAGCGGTTGGCGGAAGAAGACGCTCGCAACCTTGTTACTTCGGCAGCGCGCCGCGGGCAAGTTTCCCTAAACGATGAGACCCGCGATCTTCTGGTTCAACAACTGGAAGGTAGCCCGTTCTTTATCACTTCGCTGCTGCACGCGGCACGTGAACAGCACTTGTCGCTGGACTCTTATCTTGCGTGCGAACGACTTTACGTCGATGAGTTGATGGGCGGACGACTCCATCGGTTCTTTTCATCAGTGCTTGAGAATGTTGCACCGGAACCTGAGACCCGCGCGGCCGTGGTTCGTCTTCTTTGTGAAGCGGCGGGCAGTCGCGCGGTGTCTTTCGATAGCTGGCGCAAACGTTTGCGGCTCGAGAGCGTAGAGGTCGAACAGGTGCTGCGGCGCTTGCATATCCACGAACTCATTAACTGGGACGGCGAGACGATCAACGCTGAGAGCAGTTCCAATGTTTGGAAAGATTATTTGAAGAGTCGCTTTCGTCTGGATGCTCTTCGTGAGCCGCGCGCGCTAGTCGTAGCTGACGTGATGGCTGCTGCGCTTAAGCGCGCGCCGCAAACAATTGCTCGACACTATCGGCGCGCTGCGAGTCTTCGATTGCGTGAGTTGCTGGGAAAATTCAATTACCAAATGGTGCCGAAGGTGCTTTTCGATTTTGCCGACTTCACCGCTGCTTATAAAGGCGCCGCCACTGAAGATATTGTCGCGGCTCTCGATGCCGATACTGATCTGATGCGCCTACCCCAGGTCATTCATACGGCAAGTGGAGTTTCGTTTAGTCGCGCGCTCCGGCAATTCGGCGAGGAGAGTTCCGTAGTTGCGCACGCGTTTGCGGGTGGAACTTACACCGACGAGAGCGAGATCGTCTGGCTCGTAGCGAAGGTGGAAAGCAAACTCGAAGCAGCACGCGCGCTCGTGGAAAGATGGTTGGGACTGCTCGAGGGTCTGGCACGCCAGTCAGGTTTCGTGCGCACCCAGATATGGCTAATCGCCAACGAAGGTTTCTCGGCTGAGGCGACCAAGCTGCTTCGCGAACGCAATGCTTTTGGATCGAGTCAACAGCAATTCGAACTTTTGACCGCTCGGCTAAGCGACGGCGGTGCGGTTGCGGCCCCGCAGTCGGACGAAGGCAATGAGTTTGTGCTCATCCTTCCGATGGGCGCGGACAATGAGCTACTGGCTGCAACTACCGCGGAGCAGATCGCGCGCCGGCTGAAGTTTTCTCCGGAAGCAATTAACCAAATCAAGCACGCGGTGGTGGAGGCGTGCATTAACGCCTCGGAGCATAGCCTGAGTCCGGATCGAAAAATATATCAGCGTTTTCGGGCCGAAGATGATAAATTGGTGATTACTATTTC
>DASYMB010000285.1:0-7296 GCA_036009285.1 Pyrinomonadaceae bacterium
TCCCAGTCTGCAGAGCAGACGACTGATAATAGCCCAGCGATTCATCGCTGGGGCAATGAGTTTACCCAACAAAGTCCGTGAAACGGACGGCTGAAAGAGTCGAAATTTGCAATCGCCACCAGCCGTCCGTTTCACGGACTAGATTTTTTCGCGCGAAACCCAGCAGTGAACTGCTGGGCTATTATCAGTCGTCTGCTCTGCAGACTGGGCGAACGACTTTTTGTGCAAAGCCGGTCAGCGGCAACCCGCAAACTCACAGTTCGCTTTACAAAGACGAACCGCGCAGTAGAAAGCAATTTAATCCGCCGGCACAGCAACCGCCCGCCTTTGAATCACTGCAGTGGCGCGAGCCAGGTCCGCGCGGGTAAAAATGTTCTGCGGCCGAAAGGCGCTATCGGCCTGCAGCAAGCCTTTGGACACCGCGACCGAAACATATCCTCTCAGCGCACTTGGAATGCTCAGAGCATCCGTGTAACCCAACGGAGTGCCGGCTTTTCCTTCTGCTTCAGAACGCAGACCAGCAGCACGCACCAAAGCCACGGCCGCGGCCAAACGAGTCACGTTTTCAAAAGGCCGGAATTGTCCGCCATTGTTAGCGTCGATAAACAATGCGCCCGTGGGCGACGCCTGCGCGCTCTCAACAAACAACATTGTCGAAGCGTCCCGCACATCCGGATAAGACGATTGCCGCGGCAGATATTGCGGCACTCGCCCGCTGCGAACCATTGCCGCAGCTAGTTCCGCGCGCGCGACGCCGAAATCAGATCCGAAGCGCGATCCGATCGGCCACATCGTAAACGAGCGCAGACTTTGGTAAATGTCCGCCTGCAGCGACGGGTCAAGGGCAGTGACATCATTGATGCCCGCACAACTCGCGCGCGTAACCTCAAGCACTCCATAAAACGTTTGCGCGGTGCTGACCGTGCCCGGTCTGCTTTGTACGCTGACGCGATACGATCCTGGCGCGGGAGTGGTGAGCGATACGATTTCACGTTGCCCGTTTAGTCCCGACGAATTCGCAGCGTCTGATTTAGCAGGAGCGATTAGCGTTGGGCTGGAAACTGTTAGTCCCAGATCGTTCGAGCTCCCGAGGGGTCCCCACGAAATCTGCACCGAAGCTGCGACCGTACCGTCCGGAATCGCGAGAGTCTGTTCGACCGAACCGCCGGGCTGGACTGTGCCGGAAAACTGGATAGGCGCGTTAGCTGCAAACTCCACCTGGTTGCGGTCGACTGTGCCGCGCCAGGTCCCGATTCGCCGCGACGGAAATTCAGCTTCCAGCACGGCAGCGTGAACATTCAGCATGCCGGTGCCAACTTCGTAAGCGTAATAAGGCGGCAAGGGCGTGGCGGTGCGCTGCAGAATGTCCTTCACCTGCGCCGGTGTCAGGCCCGGGTTAACTTCCAACATCAAGGCGATCGCGCCTGCAACCTGCGGCGCTGAGAAACTCGTCCCGTTTGCAGTCGTGTAGTAGGGCAGTTCGGTAGCACTGAGGCGCCGGGCATCTGTGCCTGCGAGCCCTTCGGCGCCGGTCACGCTGGGAATACCGGAACCTCGGAGACTAACTATACCTACGCCGGGTGCGACCAGAGACGGATGCAAGAGCGGGTTACCAAAATCACCGCGTGAAGAAAACGGCGCGAGGCGACCCTGCGTATCCGTGGCCCCGACACTGACGACCCAGGGCGCTGCCGCGTAGGGATTCAAGGTGTGCGCGCCCGCACCGGCGTTACCGGCGGAAAAAACTACGTTGATGCCGGCTTCGGTCACCATCTTTGAAGCGATATTTATAGGATCGTTGACATCGTAGAGAGTATTTGCGGAGAAACTGCAATTAACAATGCGAACCCCCAGGTCCCTGCCATTGGCCAACAAATAATCAAAACCTTCGAGTACGTAGAAAAGGCTCAAGTCTCCGGCGCTAAGGCCGACCAATCGCGCTCCCGGGGCCACCCCGCTGAATTTTCCGCCGGACTGACTTCCATTGCCTCCGATTACGCCGGCAACAAAAGTCCCATGCCCATAAAGCTGATCAGTATTTGGCAGGCTTTCTGAGTTGGTGGGATATCTAAACCCGACGCTCGCACTCTGCGTGTCTGCCAGCTTGATGTTTTTGCTGACGCGACTCGAGAGATCTCCATGCGTGCCGTCGATTCCGGTATCGAGTACGGCGACCGTAACGTTTTTTCCCGTAACCGGCAGGCCGCGATTGGCCCCGGTGATCTCCATATCACGCGAAGCGCGAGTTACTCCCGTCGCTGCCCTGACTTCGGGCTCGCTGGCTAAGGTAAGCGTTCGATTTCCGTAGATCGATCGAACCGCAGGCAAGCAAGAGATCGCTCTCATCTGCCGGCGGGTCGCGGTGAGAGTGATTACGGGCAGCACGCGATAACGAGTGCCCCCAAGCACACCGATGTTTTGCAAGTCTGCCAAGTCCGAATCAGAAGGCAATTGATGATAAACAACGGCCGCGTTTACATTGCTATCGTCGGTCAAGCGATTCAGCAGCAGCGCCAGTTCGGGATCGATGCTCTGCAATCCGGTTGGAGCTGAAGGCACCGCATTTCGCAACAGGCCGTAAGCGCCGGTGATTACAACGTTGTCAGCTCCGGTCATGACGATGCCATCGGCGCCGGTCATCACGATGCCGGTTACGCCGCTGAACCGCAGTCCATTCGGAACTACCGAAAAAACCACGCCGTCGGTTCCGGTTGCCTTAACGGCATCAGCACCGGTCATAACTATTCCGTCGGCTCCGGTCATCACAATGCCGTCGGCCCCAGTCATCACGATTCCGTCGTTAGCTTCACGGCGAACACCGTCCGCGCCAGTCATCACGATGCCATCGGCGCCAGTCATGACGATCCCGTTCGGCAAAGTTACGGTAACGGAATCGGCCCGATAGGTTGAGCCATCAGCGCCGGTCATCACGATACCGTCAGCCCCGGTCATCACAATACCGTCGGCACCGGTCATCACAATCCCATCGGCGTTTGTCGCACGCACGCTGTTCGGGTAGGCAATACTGTCCGCGCCGGTCATGACGATGCCATCAGCACCGGTCATGACGATCCCGTCCGCGCCGGTCATCACGATTCCGTTAGTGTTGCTATACAGAAAACCGTCGGCGCCAGTCATCACAATGCCGTCGGCGCCGGTCATGACGATGCCGTCGGCGCCGGTCATCACAATACCGTTGGACGAAGTAATGTTGAGCCCGGCCATCACTGGAGACGCGAATACCAGCACGGCCAGGGCCATGGCAATTGACTGCTTCATTTTCGGGACAAATGAAATGGGCGGATTGAAACGAATCCTCTTGCTTAGCAAACCATCACCTCAATCGGGTTTATTGGCGCAGTAGCTAATATGGCGAGGTCACTGCTGTAAACTTTGGGAAACTATGGCAAGTATCTAATCGCTCTTTGTTTGAGCGCCGCCTGCCTAATTTCCAGCCGAACCACCACCGAAGCTTCCCAAAAGTGTAGGACATTCTAATTTGAGCAGCGACGCGGTTTGTTGCGTTAACCTTGTGAATTGTTTCGGGTTTAGAGTTTCAAGTTTCGAGCTTCAAGTTTTGTTGTGGATGGCGGTCACTCCCTTCAAAAGAACCCTGAAACTTAAGAAAACTCGAAACCCGAAACTCGAAACCCGAAACCCGAAACCCTTAGTTTATTAGCGTCTGATAGAGTTTGCGGGTCTCCGCGCTTGGCTCGACACCTAACTCGCCACGTAGTAATCGTTTGAGCGTTTCAAACTGGTCCTTCACCGCGCCTCTATTTCCCTCCGCGGCATGTGCGCGCATGACCATGCAATGAATGTCCTCACGAAACGGATCGTCGTGAATAATAAGTTGCGCCAGTTGCATAACTTTTGGCCAATCAGCCGCCGTTTGGGCCACGCCGGCAAGGGCCTCCAACAAACGCAAATACTGCTCGCGATAATAGGTGCGCTGCTCCTCAACCCAGGGTTCATAGCTTCCCTGCATAAACTCGCCACGATATAACGCGAGCGCGCTTTCGTAAGCGCGAATACATTCCTCAAACTGGCGCGAGCGCCGCGCGTTTTCGCCTTCGTTCACGAGGCGGTCGAATTCTTCCGTGTCGATGCGATAGGAAAACTCCGAATTGAGCTGATAGTCGCCGTCACGGTAAAGCAGAAAATTCTGTTTTAAGGGCTGATTGCTGTTTAGCGCCTTGCGTATGTGCGAAACGGTAGGGTGAAAGTTCTTTTCTACGGCCTCGAAATCTGTTTCGCCCCAAAATGTATCGACGATCGTATCTTTGGAAGCACGGTGATGGCGTCGGGAAATGATGAAACAAAAAATATCGCGGGCCCGGCGGGTGGGCCACGCATCACTCGCGAGCGGGCGAGTGGGATCGCGCACTATCGCAACCGGACCCAACATGCTAACCATCAGATCGGTCACCGGCGTAGTTGCATGTTCGATTTCCGAGACGAGGGCCCGCGTCGCCGCAAGCCGGGAGACAGGAAGCTTGGGAGTTGTCGCAACCTGTTCGCGCAAATCCAACGGCAACAACTCCAGCGCCTCTTCCGTTGCGAAGAGTTGCGGATAGCTGACAACCTGACGCCCGAGCCAATACTCGTAGTCGTACCTGGCTGCCAAATCGATGGCTCGCTTGAGACGCTCGATCAGCTCCGGCTCTTTCCCGAGATGGAGATCGCAAATGGCCAGCACGAGGCTCGCCTGAGCTTCGTAGTAATAAAGACCATGCCCGTGAAAATAAGCGAGTGCTTTACCAAGCGCCTCATGCGCCGCCTCATATTCGCCGCGCGCGGTCATGATGCGACCGCGGGTAAGTGAAGCGGTGAAGAAACCCAGCTCGTCCTTTTCGGGTGGCCTAACACTGAGCAGCCGATCAATCTGCGCTTGCGCCGAAGCGAAGTCACCGACCAGTAAACTCAATAACGCGCGTTCCTCCAACAGCTCGGTCCGGTTTAGAGCTATTCCGGCTTCATCGTAGGCGCGTGCGGCGCGTCCGTAGTATTCGATGGCCCGCTCGATCTCGCCACGCTCGCGATAAAGATTTCCGTAAGTCTCGAAGGTTTCCGCGCGGGCGGCGACCAGGTTGAAAAGCTGGCACCTCTCGAGCGCGCTATCGAGATGCTGTTCGCCGGCCACAAAATCGCCGCGATAGAGATAGCAGCGCGCAATATTCAAATGCGCCACCGCTTCCTGGGGCATCGGCGCGCCCTTCTGGTCCTTTCGCAACATGCGGCTTAACCAACGCAGCGCCTCCCCAAAGTCGCCACGCATTCCAGCCGGCGTTCCCAGGTTATGAGTAATCAGGCGAATGTAGTGTTCATCGTTTCTTTCCTCCGCAGATTGAAGCGCCGCCCTGAATTCGCGTTCGGCCGCGGTCCACTCGCCCATGGAAACCAGACAAAGGCCACGTGTGTTGCCGCATTTGGTTCTAACGGCGGAATTCGGTTCACTGAGTACTGTGGCGCTGTCGAGGTAAGCAAACGCGAGTTCGTAATCACCTTCGCGACGCGCGAGGGTGGCCAACGAGTGCAGGGCGTCAGCTTCGCCTTCGCTGTCTTCTCGATCGTGCAGCAGCGTTACTGCGCGCCGCAGCATTGAGTGTGCAAATTCATATTCGCCGCGCAGACGCGCGACTTCCGCGCGATGTGCAAGCGCGCGCGGATGAGCTTCCTGAGCTGCGGGAGGCAGTGAATCTGCGAGCGACGCCAGCGAGCCAAGCGCTCCCGAAGATATCCAGGCCGGGCCCCGCTCGGCGATCACCCTGGCGGCCCCGTCAAAATCTTCGGCAGCGAGCAGGTGCCTTACAGCTTGTTCCCAGGCGAGGCGGTCCATGAAGTAAGCAGCGCAACGCTGGTGTTCCGCAGCTACGCCGGTGCGGCCAATTTCACTACGCAGTCGCCGTCGCAGAAAATTCTGAAAGAGCGGATGCAGACGATATTCTTCGCCGCGGCGATCGCTGGCGACCGTGATAAACACATTGCGGCGCACCAGGTTCGGAAGCACACGTGAACAATTCGAACCGGCGTAGAGCGACGTGCAGGTCTCAAGCTCAATACGGTCCAACAGCGAAACTTGCAACAGCAGCTTACGGACATCTTCGGCCTCGTCGGAAAAAACTTCTTCGGCGAAGTAGTCAAAAATATCGCGCTCCGACTGCCGCAACACTTCCACCAGGTCAGGAAGTTCCGCGTGGCCTTCGCGGCTCGTGATCACGTTGCGGTGAGCGACTTGCCGCACGAGTTGCAAAGCGGTAATCCAGCCGTGAGTGCGCTCGCGATATTCAGCGAGTTGTTCCGCAGTAAGTTCCAAATCAAAAACTTTGCGAAAGAGCTCCTGAGTTTCGTCGTCGGTGAAAAGCAGGTCGGCGCGATCGATATTTGAGAGTGGGGAGTGGATGCGCAGGCGGCCCAACGCGAGGGGCGGCAGCTCGCGGGAAATTATGATGACATGCAAAACGTCCGGGAGATAAGCGAGCAACCGATCGAGCACCGCATGCACCGTCGTGTCTTCGCCGAGATGATGGTAATCGTCCAGGACGAGGATGAGTTGTTGCTCGACGCGATCCAGCACCTCGTTGAGAAACACATCGACGGCGCGTTCGGGATGCTGCGCGAGTTCGCCGGTTGCTTCCTGGAGATAGGAAAAGAGAGCTTCGCCAAAGCCGGGCACCTGCTGGCGAATACCGAAGGCGAGGTAACCAAGGAATACAGAAAGATCGGCATCCGTGTGGTCCAGTTGATACCAGACAAACTGTCTTTTGTGCGTTCGCAGAAAATCCGCGACCAGGGTAGTTTTTCCCGAGCCGGCGTTGGCGGTGACGAGGGTTAACGGATAACTAAGATTCCGGAGCAGACGATCTGTAAGTCGCGCCCGAGATAATAATTCCGGCGCCGGCCGAGGCGGCAGTAACTTAGTGCGCAGGAAAAAACTGGGTCGCGTCTCCTGCTGCTTTTGTGGGTGGTCTGGGGAGGCTGTCCGTGTTTGGGAAGGGTCGTCGCCTCGATCCCTTTGGTCCCCCCGATCCCTTCGATTCGCGGGCGCCATAAGCTTCTGCCTCTGCGGTCCGTCCAGGCTTTGAATATTTCCGGGCAGATTAGCATGTCGAAATGCGATCAAGCCACCAGCAGCCGAGTGACTCAGATCGTCTACGGGCTGAAGAATCATAAGGTCACTTTGAAAGGCGCCCCGATTTGGAGTGCGGTGACCTGTCATCGCTTTGGCCTGGGGCGGGCTGGCTCCGCTTCCGAGCGACTTGAGTCGATCAAGGCTGCGACAGGTCGCAGCCGACC
>DASYMB010000286.1:0-5045 GCA_036009285.1 Pyrinomonadaceae bacterium
ATGAACACAAGGTTCCAGAGCTCAGTGATTATGTCGCCCGGACCATTAACGTTCGCGGCGTTGTTTTCCGGGTCGTTCGGATCCGGGCCCATGTAGTAATGAATCTCGCTGCACGGTCCGCACGGTCCCGTATCGCCCATCTGCCAGAAGTTGTCCTTGCGACCAAAGCGCAAAATGCGTTCGCGGGGCGCGCCCACCTGCTCCCAAAATCTTTCTGCGTCTTCGTCTGGTCCAACTTCCTCGTCGCCGGCGAATACGCTGAACCACATGCGCTTCGGATCAAGCTTTAGTTCGTTAACCAGAAAGTCCCAGGCAAACTTGATGGCGTCTTCCTTGAAATAATCGCCAAACGAAAAATTGCCGAGCATCTCGAAAAAGGTTTGGTGCCGCGCCGTCTTTCCTACTTCATCGAGATCGTTGTGTTTGCCGCCGGCGCGCACACACTTTTGCGAAGAGACAGCGCGCACGTAGTCGCGTTTCTCCAAACCAAGGAAGACGTCCTTAAACTGATTCATGCCCGCGTTGGTGAAGAGCAACGTCGGATCGTTGGCAGGCAGCAACGGTGAGGAGCGCACGCGCGTGTGTCCACGCTGCTCGAAGTACTTCAGAAAAGTTTCGCGAATTTCGTTACCCGTCATCATTGTTCGAAGTTTAGCACGCGTTATAAACCTCACGAAATCAGGCAAAAGCTCAGCAGTTTCTAATACGTTCCATCAAGATTGAATTGTTTCCGCCGCTGGTATAAAGTGCAACTCCTCGTTCATCTCAACCTTTCAACGGAGGCGTTATGTCCAACCACGTGAAAAAAGCACGGAAGAGTCGTGTATTAGTGTTCATCTTTGCTGTAGCAATAGCCTTCTGTTCCCTGACAATAGCGACACCGGTTCCAAAGACGGGAGCTTGTCCGGAATTTGTGTGGACGATCAACTACTACACTGACAATACATATACGGTCTTGTGTGGACAGGAGATACATCCCTGCTGTGGTGGGACTGTATATCACAACGGATGTTCGTCCACCTTCAGGATAAATACGTATGAGGATTGCTAGTTTTACCTCAAGGCTCATCATCGAGTTCATACTTCGCTAGCGCCCGGACTTTTTCGGAAACCAGCTCAAACGGAAAGCCCTGGCGCAGCAGATGATCGAAGAGGCTCTTGGCTTCGGCGCGTGTCTTCGGACGGCCACGGAGGCGAACGCGTTTTTCAAGCGCGCGGTCGAGCAAGTCCGCTTCCGAAGTCTCCGCAAAGACCTGGTCCAGTGCTTCATTAGCCACTGAACGCTCAACCTTCTTTCTCGTCAGGCTTAGTTCCAAACGGCGGCGACCGATTGGTTGTTGCCGCACCTTCGACGAGGCGTATCCGAGAGCGTAGCGCTCGTCATCGAGATAGCCATACTCGCGCAGCCGGGCAATTACAGTTTCAATTACAGCTTTACTGGAACATCTCTCCGCCAGCCGTTCGCGTAGTTCGGCAATCGAGCGCGGCTTGGCAGCCAACAGCTTCGCGGCGCGTTGGAACGTACGTGCGCGGAGTTCCTCAGGTGTGAGCCGCAAAGCCGGCCCCTTCTCACCGATTGCAGGTTTTGAGTGACGTTGGCGCATTGAGCCAAAACATTTACCACACAATGCGAGTGAATCACAGAGACGACGGTCTTCTTGTCAGAACCACCTGCGTAAGGGGGTGGCCTCGACGATTACCCATGCCTACGCCACCCGCTCGCGCAGGTGTTTCTGCCGCGGCCGCATCGCCATTTGTCAGCCAGCCAACTAGAATGCATCACATGGATGGAGTCTTAATAGTCGATAAGCCGGCCGGGAAAACTTCACACGACATCGTGGCGCAGGTTCGGCACATACTTCACATCCGCAGGGTTGGACACACGGGCACCCTCGATCCTTTTGCGACCGGCCTGCTGGTGATTCTCGTTGGTCGCGCGACGCGCCTGGCGCAGTTTCTCAGCGGGGTAGAAAAGGAATATGAGGCCGTGATTCGCCTGGGCTACGCCACTGACACCGGAGATTTCACGGGAAAGCCGATTGCGGATTCCCGAGCGGCCGGCAAAGGATGGAGCAAGGAAGAAATTGAGGCAGCGCTCGAGAGTTTACGCGGCGAGATCGATCAAGTGCCGCCGATGTATTCGGCGAAGAAACAAGGCGGCCAGAAGCTTTACGAATTCGCGCGGCGAGGGGAAGAGGTCGAAAGAAAACCGGTGAGGGTTTGCATCCATAAGTTCGAGGCCATAAAGGCAAGCGGTGAATTGCTGAAAGATAATCTGGATGGCACTTTCGACTTCGAAGTGCGGGTCACGTGTTCGGCGGGCACCTACGTCAGAACGTTGGCGGAAGACTTTGGCAAGCAGTTGCAGGTAGGAGCTCATCTCGCCGAGTTACGGCGCACCCGTGTTGGCGATTTTGTGATTCAACAGGCGCAGACGCTGGAGCAAGTGAAAGTGAATGTTGCGGAGGAAGCGGTGGGCAAAGTTTTACTAACGCCAGATGCCGCACTCACGCGTTTACCTTTTATAGACTTGAGTGTTGCTGAGTTGAGCAGAATGCGAAATGGCCTGCCTGTAGCGGTTTCGAATGCAGCGTGGAATGAGGGCGAGTTCGTGAGAATACGCGATTCGCAAGGTAACTTGATCGCAGTGGCAGCGTTTGATGCCGCGAAGGGCTTGTTGCATCCGAGCGTCGTCATCGCGCGAGAAGATAATTGATGTTTAGAGTCCAGCCGACTTTGCCCGAAAATTCGTTCGGCGGGTTCTGGCCAAGCAGAAGCCCGACCGTTAGGAAGGGCTCAAGATCGAAATTCTGGCAGAAACCAGAGCCCTTGCTAACGCGCGGGCTTCTGCTTGGGACAGCGTACTCAACCCATTGATACTTTTCGGGCAAAGCCAGTACAGCCTTTAGGCTGCCGCTTGCCAACGCGCAAGCTAAAAGCTTGTACTCTAAACTGCGCCGTCACACGCGAGAAAATTCATGAAAAAGCGCTATTGGATTGGAGGAATATCCCTCGGTGTATTGGCTGCGTCCGTGGCGGCCAAGTTGCTGTTGCGTCCGCGCGACCTCGAATGGGAGCAGAACCGTGAAGTAGTTTTTCACGCAGACTACTCATGCTTCACTGAAGTCGGCGGCGTACGCGTGCACTATCAGGAAGCGGGCGATGCAAATGCTCCACCGATGATTTTGATTCATGGTTTCGCCACGTCGAACCTCGTTTGGAGTCGAGTGTTATTGGAATTCGCTGAAGCAGGCTTCAGAGTGATCGCGCCGGACCTGCTGGGTTATGGTTATTCGGCTAAGCCTCGCAATCTCGATTACACCATTGCGCGCCAGGCAGAAATGGTTGTTAGTTTCATGCGCGGTCTGGGAATAGATCGCGCAGTGTTAATTGGCAGTTCCTATGGTGCGGCGATCGCCGCAACCATCGCCCTCGATCAGCCAACGCTGGTTGAGAAATTAATCCTGGTCGGGGCGGTAACTAACAACAAACCGACCCGGTATCTGTTGATGCGCCTTTTTGGTTCGCCAATAATTGGCGACGTTCTGTCTCCCCTCGTAGTGGGCTCGCGTCGCCTGCTGCGGCTGCGGATGAAGCGCGTGTATGACCGGCACTCGTGGGTGTTGGATGAGAGACGCGTTGACGCGCGGCATCTTCCTTTGCGGACGAGAGGCGCGCATCGGGCCATCATTCGCACGGTGCGGCGCTGGGACGCCGAACGCGTTTCGCGCGACGCTCACCTGCTCACCCAGCCGACGCTTCTGTTGTGGGGTGACACGGATCGGGAAGTGCCGCTCAGCGACGGCGAACATCTGCACGAAGAAATTCCACATTCGCGGCTGGTAGTTTTTCGCGAGTGTGGACACCTTCCGCACGAGGAGTATCCGGAGAGTTTTACGAAACTGGTGGTGGAGTTTTGTTCCTGATCGAGGTGGAGTCGCCGTATTGCTGGGACGGCGGGCGCCCTCGCCCGCAACGCGCTCCATGCTCAACCGAAAATGAATCAACTCTTCTTATTTCGGCGAAACTGTAATGGCTTCGATCCCGGCGGGCGAGGGCGGCCCGCGGTCCCGGTAAGAAGTCGACCCATCTCAACTCAAGCTAACTTACACCCCAAACGCTTTGCCAATCCCTCGCCGCCCCAGCCCATCACGACGTTGTGGTTCCAACTGAAAAAAGGCCGGGCAATCGGCGCGATGAGGTTCATCCACGGCTTAGTAGTTTCCACTTTCCAATCGTAACGGACGGTAGTTATCTCGCCCTCGCCTCTATCTTCGTTTGAGAGTTGCCAGCGTCCGACTCCGGCCAGCTCGCCGATAGCGCGACCTTCGATCAGCGAGGGCGGCTCAACGCGCGTGGTTTGCATTTCGAAGATCAGGTGATAGGGAAGTTTGCTTTTCCACGTGTAGCGATGGACGGCGCCGAGGTGATTGGCGTCACCAGCTTTTAACTTTTCGACCTGCTCCACGCCGCGCCACCACTCCGGCCAGTTTTCAGAGTGGAAAATCAAATCCCACACTTTCTCCTGCGGAGCTTGCAAGCGCCAGATGGTCGTGAATTCGTAATCGGCCATTTTCTCTGAACTTGACGAATTCTCCTTCCGATCTGACGCTTTGAGCCGCGCTTGATTTTGCGCAGACTCACGCTCGCGCGCTACTGGCCGTATGCCGCCCTTCCGCAAACTCTTCAATCATCTTCCGATTAAACGCCGGAATGTCCTCCGGTTTACGGCTAGTGACAAGGCCGTTATCAACGATAACTTCCTCGTCAACCCACTTGGCGCCTGCGTTTCGCAAATCGGTTTTCAATGAGGGCCATGAAGTTACAGTCCGGCCTCGCACCGCGTCAGCTTCAATCAGCGTCCAGGGTCCGTGACAAATTGAGGCCACTGGTTTGCCGGCCTCGAAGAATTCCCTAATGAACTGTACCGCCCGATCAATCAGGCGCAGTTTATCCGGATTCATAACTCCGCCCGGAAGCAGCAGCGCGTCGTACTCGGCTGAGTTTGCGTCATCCAGTGCCACGTCGACCGGAAACTCATCGCC
>DASYMB010000287.1:0-2487 GCA_036009285.1 Pyrinomonadaceae bacterium
TCGAGTAGCCGTGCGACTCCAGAAACGTTCGAGTCTCATCAACCTTTTGTTTTGAAAGCGTATTGAAGTCTCCCAAAATTAACGTTGGCCCGGTTTCTTTATCTGCTTGCTCGAGCAAGACCTGGAGTTGTTCAAGTTGGCCGCCCACTGCCGCGTGCGGATCGACATGCGCGTTCAAAATACGAAGCTTTCGCGCGCCGACGGATACAGTAGCCGCCATCGCCAGTCGCGGCCGCCACGCACACTCATGCCACGGCAGGTCAATTCGCCTTACCTCGCTGAGCGGAAGGCGACTCAATAAAGCAATGCCGGTGTCGCCCGAGTCCTGCAGGTCGATCGGCTCTTCGAAGTCGAGCCACCATTGGCGCGTCTTTGGTTTTACACCGCGCGGGATGCCAGCCGGCAGGTGAATCCAATTTGCTTTCAACGCCTCCGCCAACGCCCTGGCGACGTGATGCCGGCCGGCCCGCTTCGTTCCCTTGTCCGCTTCCTGCACGGCGAGCACATCAACCCTGGGCAGCAGCTTGCCTTGCGAAAATGCATCGGCGGCGGCGCGAATGTTTTGCGCCACTTGGCTCTCGCGCCTTGCGTGTCCACCGAACCCGGCTTTTCGCAGAAGGCCGCCGGAGATCAGGAAGGAACCCACGGCGTAACGAATGTTGTATGATGCGATGACAATTGTCGAAGCATCTTCGGCGGAGCGTTTAGGAGTTTGCACGCTAGACTGAGTGTAACCAAGCTCAATCTTTTCGGATTCTTTGAGCGGGGGAATTGCAGTCGCCATCGCGGTTAGTGTCCTGGTTATTTCCCTGAAACGCAAACTGTTAGTTTGCGCGTCGCTCGCCCCATAGCTTAAGTGAATTGCTAGGACCGCGGGCGCCCTCGAGGAGCGGTAAATAAGACTTAACAATCATGAGCCGAACTATATTAGCAGCGGTTGACGATATGTTTTTCGCCGCGAAGATTCGTGCGACTGCCGAAGCGCTCGGCGTGAGTATTAAGTTTTACCGGCAAGTAGAGCGTTTAGTCGCCGCGGCAGGTGAACAATTGCCAGACCTGATCCTCGTTGACTTGCACAATGAGAAGCTTGATCCGATTGGACTGGCGCGTGAGCTGAAAATGAATGAGCAGTTGAAAGATATATCGTTGCTCGGGTTTTTCTCTCACGTGCAAACGGATTTACGAGCGAAGGCCCTCGATGCAGGCTACGATCAGGTCATACCTCGCTCAGTGTTCTCGAGGGATTTGGCAAGTATTCTTAAGCCCGATTAACAGGTGCAGGAGGCGGAGCAGTCGGCAGGAAGGAAACAATACTCTCCGCAATCTGGCCTATAGAAATGAAGGCAGCGAAGCAACTCGCTGCCTTACGTTTTCCTGCCGACTGCTCCTGCCGTCTGCCCTGTTAAGTCACAACGGCCGGCGTGATAACTTCATGGATCGCCCGCACCTCGCTCACCAGTTGTTCATACTGTTCAAGTGTCAGTGCCTGCGCGCCGTCGCATAGCGCACGTTCCGGCTGATCGTGGACCTCGATGATCAGACCGTCGGCGCCAACCGCAACACCCGCACGCGCGAGTGGCGTCACCATATAGTTCTTTCCAGTTCCATGCGACGGATCGACAATCACCGGTAGATGTGAAATGCGCCGGACTGCCGGGACCGCCGAGAGATCCAACGTGTTTCTGGTGTGCTGGGCAAACGTGCGAATGCCGCGCTCGCAAAGGACGATCTGGTAATTGCCTTCAGACATGATGTACTCCGCGGCCAGCAACCACTCGTCAAGTGTGGCTGATAGACCGCGCTTCAAGAGGACCGGCAAACGCGATTTGCCGACCCGGCGCAGCAGGGTGAAGTTCTGCATGCTGCGCGCACCGATTTGAATAACATCGGCATAACGTTCTACAAGATCCACTCCCGCTTCATCCAATGCTTCGGTGACGATTTTCAAGCCGTAGGTCTCACGGATTTCCTCGAGCATTTTTAAGCCGTCTTCGCCCAGTCCCTGAAAGGCATACGGAGAAGTTCTGGGTTTGAAAGCGCCGCCGCGGAAGAACTTCGCGCCGCTGCGGCGTACTGCTTCGGCAACAGCGAATGCCTGACTCCGATTTTCGATAGCGCACGGTCCGGCGATGATCGCCAGTTCGTCTCCACCGATGGACGCATCGCCCACGCGCACGACAGTCTTTTCCGCGCGAAGATCCAGGGTGACTAACTTGTAAGGCTTACTAACGCGGACTGCTTCCGCCACGCCGGCCAGGTTCTCGAAGTGGGCTGCGTCAACGGCGCCCTGATTTCCGGTGATGCCGATTGCGGTCCGCGAGGCGCCAGGCATGGGATGCGCGCGGTAACCAAGAGCTTCAATGATGCGTACCACCGCCTCAACCTGGGCGTCGGTGGCATCTGATTTCATTACGATTAACATGACGACAACTCTTTTTAGTATTGAAGCTGCTCTTCCGTTACAAAGTTCGATACACTTCTCGGCGA
>DASYMB010000288.1:0-3904 GCA_036009285.1 Pyrinomonadaceae bacterium
CGATCATCGCCACGCGCAACGTCGTCCTTTGTAGAGTGATCAAAAGCCCGGATGGTCCCTGGAGCGCCGCAATGTCCTGCAACCGCATCTTGGCGAATTGCGTGCGTCGAAGCGCAATCGCGCCTAACCCAAAAATAAGAATACTGACGCGCACTGCGATATCGAGCGAAGGATTGTTTCGCTGCGTCAGAAATTTTTGACTAACAAAAGCCAGGACACACAAAAGGATGACTGCGATAAGCAGCGATATGATTGTCGTCGCCGTGCTCTTATGGCGACGCACTAGTTCGGCCCTGATATTTTCGGATAAGGCAGTTGAAGGTGACATTGTCTGAATCTCCATCTCAATGATCCGTCAACCCAGTCGGTTGAGCAAGCTGGAAAGATCAACCCGATAAGGGAGGAAACTTTGGAGTGCGGTGACCAGTCACCGCTTTGGCCCGCGGCGGCTTGGCGCTGCATCGTCACCTGGAGTCAAGCGATGCGTGGCCGCGACAGGTCGCGGCCACGCAAAGCGCTGACGGGTCAGCGCACTCCATAAAAGTACCAACGAAGAAGGCCCGTCATGAATTCACGACGGGCCAATAAGAAAGCTGAGTCTCTGCGATGATATTCGTTACGGCTTTAAGTCTTGCGGAGTGGGCGTTGCCGGTGGTGGTTTGATCGTGTTTTGAGTCGATGGTCTCGGACTCGGATTAGGTGGCGACTGCCGCGTCGTCCCCCGTTGCACCGGCGCTATAGGCGTGACGTTGGAAGGCAGTTCTCCATTGTATTTCAGCGCTTCGTCGATCAAATCGTCAGCACCCTCTTTCTTGTCCTTATGAATCAGTATTCCGTCGGTGTTGACCGTAACGTCTGCCTTCCCCATAAACTGCTGCACCAAGTTACCGACAAAACCCGGACGCTCCGCCGGGGCAACGTTTCTCCGCGCCGGATCGGGTTCCGGAATCGGCACCCCAATAATACTCAACTGCTCTTTCGCCTGTTCAGCGAAATTGCTGTTTGGGAAATTGCGTAGCATGTCCTGGTAATACTTAGCAGCTTCGTCCGGCTCCTCCTCCTGCTGATAAGTGTAGGCCAACTTGAACAACACCTCGTCTCGAAGCGAAAAGTTGGGATACTTATCGATTACTTCCTTGTAGCGAGATTGCGCTCCCTTTAGACCACCCTTGCCGCGTTTGTAGCGCGGCTCCAGATAGAAGTTTCCGACCTGATAGCCGTGCATCGCCAGGCTTTCCTGCGCCTCGCGAAGACGATCTTCAACGATAGGACGCAGATTGGTTTGAGGATACTGCTGCAGGAGCGCCTTCAAACGTTGCTCAGCTTTGCGTGCGTGAGTTATGTCGCGATCGGAGAGTCCCATCTGCCTCATTTCAGATTCGGCGACCTTCAGCATTGCGTCGTCAGCAAGTGGATCTGTCGGGAAAAACGTAAGCCAATCCAGGTAGGCCTGCGCTGCTTGAATCAGAGATGGAGTTGTTCCCTCGAGATAAAAGGAATCAGCGATTGCGAGCTTGGCGAGTGGTAGAAAAGCTGAATCAGGATAAGTGTTTATGATCGTGGAGAAAAGAAGCCGGCCAGTCTCATGATTTCCTTTTCTTACTTCCTTCGCAGCTTCCTCGAAGAGAACGCGATCGCGGCCGGGAGCGACTGTGCCCGTCAACTCTTCATACTTATCATCGCCGCCGCCCCCAAGTAGTCCGAAAAGCTTGCCCTTCTTTTTCTTCCTGGCGGGCGCAGCGGCTGTGGCAGCAACGCCCGGTCGAGCGCTTGCGCTGGCTTGCAGTCCAGCCTGCACGCGAATATTTAGCTCCGTGACAGTTGCTTCCAAACGATCCAGAGCCGTGGGATCATAACGTTCCGAGCGCTCCTGTTTGGATCGTATATCGTTAATCTCAGAAATTATCGAGCCTATCTCTTTATCCATGCCGCGCAGCCGCTGGCGCGGATCGTCAGCATTTTTCTTCTCGCCGACGGGCGCTGGTCCCATTGACGACAGGGCACTCGTGATCGAGCGCCGCATCCCATCAAGCTTCGACCGCATAACGTCGAGACGTTGCAGCGCAGAAAACTCACTCTGCTGCGTGCCGCCACCCTGCGCCAGTGCCGTACCTGCCAAAGCCAAAATGATTGCGCCGCAAATTGCTAGATGAGCAGTCAAGCGAGAATGCATAAGTAGAACCTCCAAAAAATTGCCGATTTCCGATTTCCGATTGCCAATTGTTTAATACTGAAAATTGTTACGACTCCAACCGCGAAAAGCAATCGCTGATCGGCAATCGAAAATCGAAAATCGCCTACACCCATTGCACCGTTGCTTCGCGCAGTTCTCGTACAGCCAGTTCGGGTTCTCCCTCGCCGAAAATCGCGGAGCCGGCCACGATAATCTCAGCGCCCGCGGCCACTACGGAGGCAATGTTTTTCAGATCAATACCGCCGTCAATCTCAATTCGAGTATTAAGCTGACGCTCCTCGATCATCCTTCTCAGTCGTCGTACTTTATCGACTGACGTGCCAATGAACTTCTGTCCGCCGAACCCGGGATTAACTGACATCACGAGCACATAGTCAGCGAAGAGTAACGCTTCCGACAAACTCTCAATCGGTGTCGCCGGGTTGATCACAACTCCGGCCTGGCCGCCGGCTGCCTTGATCGAAGCAAGTGTGCGATGCAGATTTGCATCGGCCTCCACATGCACCGAAACCATCTTGGCGCCCGCCTCGACAAACTGTTGCGCGTATCTTCCCGGCTCAGAAATCATCAAGTGGGCATCGATGGGAAGTTCTGTCGCCCGAGCGATCGACTTAACAACCGGCAAACCAACCGTCAGATTGGGAACGAAGTGTCCGTCCATCACATCCACGTGCAGGATGGTCGCGCCGCCACGCTGAACCGCCTGTATCTCCTCGTTCAAGCGTGAAAAGTCGGCAGACAAAATCGAAGGGGCGATATCAACTGTCCTGCCATTTATCCCATTCATCCCATTCATTATTGACTGTCCCTCACAGAGACGCGCGAGCCCCAATGGTTTCGTCAAGCCCGATAAAGCTGCCGTGTTCTCACGTTCACGGTTTTACCGTAGGGGAAGGTTTCGCCGCCGGTGGGCGCCCGGTCCCATTCTGATTGACGCTGCGATTTGCGTTGTTATTGATAATCAATGCCGGGCGATTGGAATTTCGGTTACCGGCCGCATTCGAATTGCCGGCGTTTGCGTTTTTGTTTGTCCCCAGGCGATTCGAGTTCGCGTTCGCGTTTCGATTTCCTGTGTTGGCGTTACTGTTATCGTTTGCGTTCTTATTAGTATTTTTGTTGCGTTTGGGTTTGTTTTCGTTCGCCGCAGCCGCCTCGTTTGCATTTTGGTTCGCCGGCTTCTCCTCGGGAGTTGGCTCAGGAACCACCGCCTCGGATGATTCACCCTCTTTGACTGACCGGCTGATATCCATCGCCACGGTTTGGCCGGCCTTAACTACCTCGCCGCCGCGAGGCAACTGAAACAAAACCGTATCGGCCTTCATTTGATTGCTCGGCCGCGTGGCGCGAACGCGAAAGTTTAACCCCGCCGCTCCCAACACTCGTTCGGCTTCGAAACGATCTTTTCCGACCACGACGGGAACAGTGACCTCTGGGCTGCGGAGAGAAAGATAAACTGTAGTGGCAAGGCCCAACACAAAAACGATCGCTATCGCGATCACGATGGTAAGCCTTCGAAGTGCTGAGAGTGCCCCGGTGGCTGTATTCACGTAGTTAACCTCAATTTTAGCGCCGAACTACTGAGTGGCCTGAAACCAAGCTGCGCAGTCTAACATCCGCTACAAAGGCTAGCAAGGCAATGGATTTTGCGCGGTTACGCAAATCGTTATCGGCCTTTTCTTTCAAATGCACAGATGAAAAATCCGTCTGCGC
>DASYMB010000289.1:0-10562 GCA_036009285.1 Pyrinomonadaceae bacterium
AAGAAAGACTAACCCTTTTCTAACAGGTGTGTACAAACTTGGTTCAGGAAGGTTGTAGTGGAGTTTAAGTCTCCAGCAATCATCCGCAGATTACACCGATTGGGAACAGCAGTACGTTGAAGGGAGCGCTTAAGAACCTGACTTCTTTGTCGACTTGTAATCTGCGGAATCTGCGGATTACTTCTGTCCGGGCCCGCGCAGGCGACTCGCTTTGAGTTCTTCCCACTTCTCTTTTTGTTCCCCGTCGAGTTGGCTTGGCAGTGTCTCAACCGGAATGCTGTTTTGCTGACAGAAGTGCCGCCAGAGTATGAAGCGCAGATCGAATGCGCCGGTCTCGTCGGAGATGATGTTGTCTACGGTTGGTTGTTTCTTTTTCGCCATAACCCTGAGGCCCTGCCTGTTCCTGAGATACGAGAGTTTAGCAGGTTTTCCGCGGCCAGGTCACTGCGGTTGAGAGTTGGTTGATACGGGGGTGGAACTAATCTCTGTGCGAGCTTTGTGTTCGCTGACTCTGTGGTGGATCTTTAATACTCGATACGCGTCGTAAAGGCGAGCCAGGCTGCCGCATCCCCACGCGCGATGGCGTGAAGCAGGTCGATATCTGTTAATGGTGCTGATTTGGGTTGCACTGCCAACAACATTTGGTCTCAGGAATATACGGTTGCCGCATGATAACAAGATTGGGGTTGTAGTCCCTGCCCGCATTTCGCGGTGTCCACCACACGGCAGGTAGGAACAAACATCCCACAACGGGCGGGGACAAGCCCGTGCCCCTACAAGCTGCAAAGAAAAAGGGCGGACACCCCGGTCCGCCCCTACTCTTGATTATCCTCCGCGGTTACGCGATCGTGATCTCGTCGCTGAGATACACATCCTGAATTGCGTTGAGCAACTCGACGCCTTCGCTCATCGGTCGTTGAAACGCTTTGCGTCCCGAGATCAGGCCAGTGCCGCCGCCGCGCTTGTTGATGACCGCGGTGCGCACCGCTTCTGCCAAATCGCTGGCGCCTTTGGATTCGCCGCCCGAGTTGATCAGCCCGCAGCGTCCCATGTAGCAATTGGCCACTTGATAGCGAACCAGATCGATCGGATTGTCGGTCGTAAGTTTCTCGTAAACGAGTTTGCTGGTTTTGCCGTACGACTTGCCGAGCGCCTTTTCCACCGCTGTATAGCCGCCGTTTCGCTCCGGAAGTTTTTGTTTGATGATGTCAGCCTGGATCGTCACGCCCAAGTGATTTGCCTGGCCCGTGAGGTCCGCCGAAGCGTGCATATCTCCTTCGGAAGTCTTGAATCCGGAGTTGCGAAGATAGCACCAGAGAATTGTGGCCATTCCGCGTTCATGCGCCTCGGCAAACGCCTCGCTGATCTCGGTTATCTGCCGGGTGGATTCGTCGGAGCCAAAGTAGATAGTCGCGCCAACAGCGACCGCGCCCAGGTTCTGAGCTTCTTTCACAGTGCCAAACAAAACCTGGTCAAACTTGTTCGGCAGCGTCAACAGTTCGTTATGATTAATTTTAACGATGAAAGGAATCTTGTGCGCGTATTTGCGCGCGACAACGCCTAAAACTCCAAACGTGGAAGCGACCGCATTGCAGCCACCTTCGATGGCCAGCTTCACAATGTTTTCCGGATCGAAATACTGCGGGTTTGGCGCAAACGATGCGCCCGCCGAATGCTCGATACCCTGATCGACCGGCAGTATCGAAAGATAACCGGTGCCCGAGAGGCGACCGTTGTCGAAAAGCGATTGCAGGGAACGCAAAACCGAAGGAGAACGATCCGAATAGGCCCAAACGCGATCGATGAAATCCGGACCAGGTAGATTCAGTTGCTCTTTGGGGATTGCTTCCGACTTGTGGTCGAGCAGCGTCCGGGCGTTTTCTCCCAAAAGCTCCTCAATTCGGTCAAGCGGGTTCGTTGCTCGTTTCAGTTCGGTAGCCACTAGATGGTCCTCCTGGTTGGCTCGATGTTCAGTGCCAATTGTGAAAAATGTTCAGTGAATCGCGTTAATTGTATCACATCACCGCAGCTATCATCGTGACGGCTGCTGATGAAGTCGTCCGGCGCTGTAGTCGATTAGTTGTTAAGTGATGCAAATAGTTTTGTAACTAAAAATTGATCCTTGCGTGCCGCTTCCTACTGGTTTAGAATCCGGTCCGCCGTTACGTCTCGAAGGCAGTTCCGCACCGTGTGACGCGCACCCGCTAATGCGTCGCCAGCGTCCGTCCAGAGTCCTCAACAATTTACCGGAGATTTAGCTATGAAATTTATCCCTCGCAACCTGCTCCCCTTGTCACTCGTTTGTTTGGTGCTCGTTTTCCCCGCCGTTGTGATAGCCGGCGACGAGTGGCGCCCGCTGGATCCTGCTGACCTTGCGCTCAAAGCGCCGATGGTCGAAAAGGACGCTGATGCCGAAGCGATTTTTTGGGAAGTTCGTCTCAACGACGAACTCGAGGGCGGCACCCCGCGCACAGTCTTACGCCATTACGTGCGCATCAAAATTTTTAGCGAACGCGGCCGGGAGTCGCAAAGCAAAATAGACATACCGTTTCTTAACAATTGGAAGATTCAGGACATTGCAGCTCGGACCATCAAGCCGGACGGCACTATTGTAGAACTCAAGAAGGAAGATATTTTAGAGCGCACCATCGAAAAACTCAGCGGCGTAAAGATCAAGGCGAAGTCGTTCGCAATGCCGGGCGTCGAGCCGGGGGCCATACTTGAATACCGCTGGAAGGAAGTGCGCAACGACCGGCTCGCAAATTACATTCGTCTCTACTTTCAACGCAACGTTCCGGTGCAACTGGTTAAGTATTACATAAGGCCACTGGCGATTCCTGACTACAGCATGCATGTGCAAACGTTCAACGGATCGGCGAGCCCCTTCACCAAAGAGAAAGACAACTTCTACAGCGTGTCGATGACTAACGTGCCGGCATTTCATGAAGAACCACGAATGCCGCCCGAGGACGCAGTACGCCCGTGGATGCTTCTCTTCTATACAAGGGAGACGGACCTTAAAGGTGAAAAGTTTTGGCAGGAATACGGTAAGCGAACTTATGAAGAGTATAAGTCGCGGATGAAGGTAAGCGATGAGGTGAGGACTGCTTCGGCTGCGGCCATTGCGGGAGCCGCCACGCCCGAGGAAAAGCTCGAGAAGTTATTCGAATTCTGCCGCTCAAAAATCAAGAACACTAACGATGATGCATCAGGCCTCTCTATCGAAGATCGCGCTAAGCTCAAAGAGAACAAGTCGCCGGCGGATACTTTGAAACGCGGGATGGGTACCGGCACGGACATCGATATGCTATTTGCATCTATGGCGCTCGCTGCTGGTTTCGATGCGCGCCTGGTAAGGCTGTCGGACCGAAGTGATACCTTTTTCGACAAGTCGTTTCCTGACGATTACTTCATCCAGGCATATGACATTGCGGTAAAGGTCGGTGACCAGTGGCGCTTCTACGATCCGGCCAGCACATATGTGCCGCTGGGCATGTTGCGCTGGCAAGAGGAATCGCAACAGGCTTTGTTGTCGGATCCGAAGGAGCCCATCTGGGTGACAACACCTCTGTCTCCGCCGGAAAAGTCGAAAATTAAGAGGACGGCGCGACTGTCTTTAAGCGACGATGGCACGCTCGAAGGCGATGCGCATATTGAGTACTACGGTCACGTCGCGGTATATCGCAAGGAATGGGACGATGACGATTCGCCGGCGCAACGCGAAGATACTCTACGCGAGACGATCAAGAAGCAGATGAGTACGGCCGATATCTCAGCGATAAAAATCGAAAACATCACCGATCCGTTGAAGCCGTTTGTCTACAACTTTCACATTAAGGTTCCTGGTTATGCCCAGCGCACCGGTAAACGCCTGTTTCTTCAACCCGAGTTTTTCCAACACGGAATTGGCCCACTCTTTTCCGGCAGCGACCGGAAGTATCCGGTCTATTTTAGTTATCCCTGGTCTGAGGAAGACGCGGTAACGATCGATTTGCCTGCCGGGTTTTCGCTCGACAACGCGGATGCGCCGTCACCGTTCAGCGCCGGTCCGATCAGCGATTACAAACCATCCATCGCGGTCACCATGGACGGGCACACCCTGGTTTACAAACGCACGTTTTTCTTTGGCGGCGGAAACACCATTGTTTTTCCAGTGGAAACTTACGCCAAGCTAAAGAGTTATTTCGATGCCTTGCACCAATCAGACAATCACACTGTTACCTTAAAACAGTCAGCGGCCACAGCGTCCACACCCTAGCCGAAATGTTTTTACTGCGCATGGGAGAAAAAAAGATGTATTTAAGAGTTACCTTCCTTTGTGGTGTCTTATTGCTCGCCGCCGGAGTTACCTTCGCCTCGCCCGTGGAAGAGGCTCCGCAATGGTTGCAACAAGCGGCTGCGATCAAGGCGCCGGTATATGACAAAGAGGTTCCGGCCGTTGTGCTTCGCACCGAGCAGAACATCGTTGTCAGTGAAGATGGCAGGCTGAGCACAACTGTAACTTATGCGATTCGCATCCTGACGCGCGACGGCCGCGGCTTGGCCCATGCGATCGAGATGTACTTAACCAAGAGCGGCAAGATTAACGACCTGCACGCGTGGCTCATCAGGCCGAACGGCGTAGTGAAGAAGTATGGCAAGGATGAGACCGCGGATCGTGTTTCAGACTCCAACGATATTTATGACGAGTATCGAGTAAAGGAGATTGACGCTTCAAACGATGCGGAAGCCGGCGCCGTTTTTGGTTACCAGGCAACCAGCGAGGAGCGACCGCTTTTTAATCAGGACATCTGGCGTTTTCAGAATCGCCTGCCTACTTTACAGTCTCGCTACAGCCTGACTTTGCCAACCGGCTGGCGCGCCTCGAGCCTCACGTTCAATCATGGAAAGATCGAGCCGTCCGTAAGTGGCCCAACTTATGTTTGGGAACTGCGAGACCTGGGGCCAATCAAGCCCGAACCGGCGAGTCCGAAAATCTACAATCTCGCTCCGCGCGTGGCGATTAACTATTTCCTGAGTGATAGCGGCATAACGGCCGCGTCGAAAGGCTTTGAGAATTGGACTCAGGTCTCGCGTTGGGCCACTGAGCTACACGATCCGCAGGCGGTCCCAGACCAGAGTGTCGCCGCCAAAGCGCGCGAGCTGACGGCCAACGCCAAGACGGACTGGGATCGCATCAGGGCGATCGCTCATTTCGTACAAAACCTGCAGTACATTTCGATCGACATCGGCGTTGGCCGGGGAAATGGTTACCGGCCGCATGCCGCTTCGCAAGTGCTCGCAAAAGAGTATGGCGATTGCAAGGACAAGGCCAACTTGATGCGCGCAATGCTCAAGTCGGTAGACATCACCGCCTATCCGGTGCTGATCTATTTTGGGGATCCGAATCACGTTAGCGAGGAGTGGGCCTCTCCGTATCAGTTCAATCATTGCATCATCGCGATCAAGGTCGGCGATGAGGTCCGGAGCCCGACGATCATCACGGATGCCAGGCTCGGACGTTTGTTGATTTTTGACGCCACTGATTCAAACACTACGGTTGGCGATTTGCCGGAAGAGGAACAGGGGAGCTCTGCGCTGGTGATTGCCGGCGAAGCGGGACAGTTACTGCGAATGCCGGTCTTGCCTCCCGAAGCGAGTTCCTTTGATCGCCAGGCTGAGGTTGTTATGAGCCCCGAGGGTTCGATCTCAGCAACTGTCCGCGAGCGGGCGAATGGGCAAATAGCCGCCGATTACAGGCGCCAATTTCGCGGCCTCTCTTCCACCCAATATTTGAAGGTCATCGAAGGCTGGGTTACCAGCGGCGCCACTGGAGCGAAGGTCTCCCGGATCGATCCGAAAGATAATAACGAAGGCGGCCGATTCGACCTGGATATCGACTTCACCGCCATTAACTATGCGCAACTGATGCAGAATCGGTTACTCGTTTTCAAGCCGGCTATAGTCTCGCGCCAGGAGTCGCTTGCCCTGACCGAAGTTGCGCGCAAGCATCCAATCGTGCTCGACGCGCGAAACTTTAGCGAAACGGTGCGCGTGAAGTTTCCTCAGGGCTTTGGGGTTGATGAGCTTCCCGATGCTTTGAAGCTTGATGCTTCGTTTGGTTCTTACAACACCACCTACCTGGTTAAAGACGGCGAGCTTATTTTCACTCGCACGCTGGCCCAACGAGCAGGGATTATTCCAGTAGCGCAGTATCAGACAGTGCGTAGCTTCTTCGAGCGCATTCGCGCCGCTGAGCAATCGCCGGTGGTGTTGGCGAGGAAGTAAGGTTTGTCGCGTTAATCCGCGGCTGTTCTTTTCATAACGGCAAGGGAGTCTGCGACGAATCGCTTTTGCAACTTTCGTGTTATCGGCAAGCCCAGCCGCGCCAGCGGATGTCGGGTCCGCGAGAAGGCGTAGATGTCATACCAAACTGAATCGTCTTCATCCTTGCGCCACTGGACTGTAAATCTTTCTTCGCCACGCTCAACATGATCGGGTAAGGTTCCATAAGCAAACCCGTACCGCGCATCCCGTCCTTCCGTTTCATCAATCACATAAACGATCCTCGCAGCGTTCAGCCACCAGAGTCCCAGCGCTCTCGCTTGCACGGCCACAATTGTCCCAACCTCCAGCGGCATCCTTGACGGACGAACCGTAACCCACCCGAGATCGAACTGCTGCCAACTTTGCAGCGCTGCCCGAGCGCGCTCGTAAGTCTCCTTGCCCGCGCCAAGTTTGATGCGATTGTGGTCTACGGTAAACCCGGCCGGAGGTTTGTCTTGAGTCGCGCCTACCGCGCGGTATGAAAAGGGAAGCTCCTGCTGAGAAGCGATGAACTGCCGGACAATGTCGTCTGAAGGTTTGTTGAGTAGAAGCATCTGGGTTTGTCAGAACCGCCTGCCGTAGCGGGCGGGCCTACGAACACTCGGAGTAACGACGTCGTGGCCCACCCGCTACCGCAGGTGGTTCTGACATTCGCGTCAATCCGCGGCCGGTTTTCTTGCCCGGGCGCGCGGGTGGTGATTATCGTAAGCGGCGCGAAGGTGTCGATCCGTAATATGCGTATAAATCTGCGTAGTCGAAATATCACTATGACCAAGCAAAGCCTGCACCGAGCGCGAATCCGCTCCGTGTTGCAGCAGATGAGTAGCAAAGCTGTGACGCAAAGTGTGCGGCGAAACATTCTGCAGCCCAATCGCGTTCGCGTAAGTTTTTATCATGGCCCAGGCAAGCTGGCGCGTCATTGGCTTGCCGCGATGCAGAAACATATGAGCGAAAGGTGACTGTCCATAGCCGTCTTTTACCGTCGCGTACTTCTGCAACCAGGCGATCGCGCTTTTTCCAACCGGCACGCGGCGCTCCTTGCTGCCTTTGCCGTGACAATTAACCACGCCGCTATGAAGGTCGACCTGGGATTGTTTCAAATTCACGAGTTCGGAAACTCGTAAGCCTGCGGCATACATTAGTTCCAGCATAGCGCGATCTCGTGTGCCCTCATCCGTCGTAACATCGGGCGTTGCAAACAATCGATCGATGTCTTCCTCGGTGAGAAACGTAGGCAGGTAGGAGAATCTTTGTGGCGTGTCGAGATCTTCCGCAGGATGATGCTTGATATGACCGTCGAGCATTAGGAAGCGAAAGAAGCCACGCGCGGCGCTCACGGCGCGGGCTACGGAAGCAGGCGCCAAACCCTCGCGAGAGAGTTGCGAGATCCATTTGCGCAGATCGGGGCGCGTGAGTTCCGCGATCGCTTTACCGGACTTGCCGGCCGCAGCTTCGAGGCGCGCCAGATCGCGTGCGTAGCTCTCGAGCGTGTGACGCGCGAGCCCTTTCTCCACCTGAATGTAGGTTAGATATTCTTTGACTAGATCGCGCTGGTGCTTCGTGGTCATCTACACCATCTTATACGATCGAAAAGACAGAGGACAGAGGATCAGAGGTCAGAGGTCAGAGGACACTTACCAATTCTGATCTCTGTCCTCTGTTCTACTTATTCGTAGCGTAAGCACTCGATCGGATCGAGGCGAGAGGCTTTGCGAGCCGGCCAGACACCAAACAATAAACCGACGCCAATGGAGACTGTCAGACCAGTGATTACGGCCCAGGCTGGAATCGAAGCGGGCAGTGCTGGGATCAGCAGCATGATGAGTTTACTCACTCCAACTGCGATCAAGACGCCGAGGATGCCGCCGAGAAATGTTAGCGTCATCGCTTCAAAAAGAAACTGTCGCACAATATCTCGGCGGCGCGCACCGAGTGCCTTGCGCACACCAATCTCCTTAGTGCGTTCGGTTACAGTCACGAGCATGATATTCATCACGCCAATGCCGCCAACCAGCAAACCGAGACACGAGATCGAAATTGCCACCAGCCCAATCATCGCAAAAATGCTATCGAACTGTTGAATGAACTTGTCCGCAGTCTTGATGTCAAAATTATTAGGATCCTCGAATTTCACGTTGCGGCGACGGCGCAGAATTTCTTCCGACTGCATTAGCGCTTCGCTCGTTTGTCCGGAGCGGGCCTTGATCACGAGCAGCAAATAGCCCTTTGCGGGCGCCACCTTCTGCGCGGTACGAAACGGAATCAAGACGGCATTGTCTTCCTCGTTTTCACCAAAGAAGCCCGCCTTTCGCTTCTCGAGCACGCCCACGATTTCGAAGTTTTGCCCACCCATGCGCACCTGCGTTCCCGCTATCTGCTGCGTCTGTCCGGGAAAGAGTGCATCAGCGGCGTTAACGCCGATAACCATTACGTTCGCGCGCTGCTGATCGTCGTTTTCGGTTATGAATCGGCCTTCTCTGATCACCATGTTGGTGATGCCGGCGTAGTTGGGCGAAACGCCTTGCGTGTTTCCCCAGCGGTAGTTGTGACCTTTGTAAGAAACGTTGTCGTCAAACGGACCGCCGCTGTAACCGATGTTTGGCGCGACCAGACCGACCTCTTCCACCGCGCCGGCCTGGGCCTGAATCGCCTCTGCATCAGCGGCGGTGAGTGGCTTTCTGGTCCGCTCTGAACGGTCCTCGCTGGTGCGCGGGCCGGTGGAAAGATGGAAAGCGTAGATATTGTTTGTGCCGTACTCTTCGATAATCGAGACGATGTTTTGTCGCAGCCCGGTAAGGATCGAAGCGATCGTGATCGCAGTCATGACGCCAATCACAATCCCCAGGACGGTAAGAAAACTTCGAAACTTATGCGAGCGCACGCTGTCGAGCGCCATGCGGAGCGTCTCGCGCAATACAGTTTGTGGGATTTTCAGCTTCACTGTTTAAGTCGCTTGCGTCAGTGCCAGAATCGGATCGAGTCGGGCTGCTTTAAACGCCGGATAGATTCCAGCGACCATTCCTATCGCGGTGGAAACGATCAGTGCCAGCAGGATGTAACCAATCGTTATGGTCATCGTGATCGAGGCCAGGGCGGTAATCAAGACGGTTACGCCCCACGACAGCAGCAGACCCAATACACCGCCAAGCGCGCACAGAATTGCCGACTCGATTAAAAACTGAAGCAGGATCTGTCTTCTGGTTGCGCCCACCGCTTTTCGTAATCCAACTTCAAACGTCCGCTCGGTAACACTGACCAGCATGATATTCATCACCACGATGCCGCCGACAATCAACGTGATGAGCGTAATGGGAACTACCACCAGGGCGATGCTGCTGGTGAACTGATCGATTTGATTATTGAGCTCTTCGACGTTGACCAGACCGAAGTCGTCTTCTTCGTTACCATTCAGCCGGTGTTTGTTTCTCATCGCCACGCGCGCGTCTTCGATCGTGGCCTGGAATGTTTCGCGGTTGCGTCCCTTGCCGTGAATCTGCAGGCCGTTGCGTCCGAAAATTTGTAAATGAGTAGTGACGGGAATGTAGACGTGGCGATCGAAAGAGTCTCCGAAAAACGATCCGCGCTTCTCTTCAACGCCGACCACGCGCATTGGCAGTCCGCGAACCTTCAACGTCTTGCCGATGGCATCGGTGTTTGGAAAAAACTTGTCTTTGATATCACCGCCAAGCACAACCACAAACGCCGATCGTTGTACTTCGTCGTTTGAAAGAAACCGGCCTTCGGCGATCGTCTTGTCTTCGATGTCGACCATGTTTGCCGTTGTGCCGAAGACAAGCGCACTGGGAAACTCGACCCCCTCTTGTTTCAGGTCGGCCTGACCTTGTACCGCGGCGCCAACTTCCGAGCAGGTGTTGCAATGGTCGCGCACCCACTCATAGTCGTCCCAATTGATCCTCTTGTTGCGCCGATTCATTTTTTCGAATTCTTCATCCGACAGGCGGCCGCTGGCGGCAATACGCGCCATCATGAAGTGGTTGCTGCCAAGGACCTTTGCCACTTTCTCAACAACATAAGTGTTGAGGCCGCTGATTGAAGCCCCCACGGTTACCACCGAAGCTACCCCGATGATGATTCCGATCAAAGTGAGAAAAGCCCTTAGTTTATGGGCAAAAATCGACTGGATCGCAATCCGCAGAGCATCAGTGTAAAAGGAAAAGAAGGCTTTCATGGCGCTTAAAACAGAAAAAGCTGCGTCGGCAAGTGGCTTTACGACGAACTACTCGTGCAAGGTTTCA